>NZ_MLYN01000088.1:0-9983 GCF_001866675.1 Streptomyces sp. MUSC 14 | reverse complement strand
GCTAACCGGACACAGAGACGAAGCCCCACGCGCGCGGAAGCCCCCTCCGACCGGGCAAGCCACCCGGTCCGGGCGAGCCGTCCGGCCTGGGTGGGCCGCGGCGATCACCGGTCCGCAGGGTGCCACCCACACGGACGGGCCCGACGTCAGGCCGGACGGGCTGCAAGCGAAAGGCCCCGCGCGGGCGGACACGACATCCGACCGGGCAAGACGCAGCAGGCACCCCGGCGCAGAGGCAAAACCCCACACCACACCCGGCGCAACACCCCGCCGGGCAAGCCGCAGCAGGCACCCCGGCGCAGAGGCAAAGCTCCACAGCACCCGGTGCAAGCCCCAGCGGGTACCGGTCCGCAGAGGCAAAGCCCTACGCGGGCGGATAAGGCACGCCGGCGCAAGGCGAAGCCCCGCGCCCGAGGGGGGGCTTACTTGTGGCGCTTTTTCTTCGATGGATTGCCGGTGCGGCGGGCGGTGCGGCGGGCGTGGGTCTCGCGGGCCGTGTCGTACTCCTCGCGGTGGAGCTTCTCGCCGGGGGCCTCGGTGAGGGAGCGGAAGAAGTAGGCGAGGAGGGAGCCGACGAAGCCGATGGCGAGCAGGCCGCGCAGGGAGGCCTGGCGTTGCGGGTCGTGCCGCTTGCCGAAGCCCTCCCAGGTGTTGCGGAAGGCGAGCGCGCTGCAGATCGCGAACATGGCGATGATCAGCACGGTCACGAAGGCGCCGGTGTCGGCGATCCGGATGCCGTCGTAGGCGAAGCGGAGCACCAGGCAGGAGGCGACGGCCGCGGCGAGGGAGCCGACTGCGACGCCGGCGCGGCGGGCCGCGTAGCCGTCGTCGTGGTTCACCCAGGAGGTGCCGAAGAAGCGCAGGGGCTCGGGGCGGGGGCCGCCGCCTTCGGCGGCCGTACCGCCCGAGGAGCCCGCCGAGGTGTCCGGGGTGCCGGTTTCGTCGCTCACAGGAACGATTATGGCGAACGGGTACGGCGTCGGGTGGGGGCGGGCTCCGGTGGGTCAGCCGCGGCGAGGCGTCGCGCAGCCGTCGCTGCCGGTCATGCCGTACGGCCCGGGCGGTGCCGGAGGTCTCCCGTTCAGCCGCAGCGCGAGGCGATGTAGCCGTCGCTGCCGGTCTGGACGTAGGCGTCGGAGACGTACTGGCCGTTGTCGATGTTGTCCCAGATGTTCGTCGTACCGTACGGGCCCGAGACATTCGTGCCCGGCGCCTGGCAGAAGATCGGGACGCGGACGCCCTCGGGCAGGACGCGCACGATTCCGTAGTCGGTGCCCGGGCCGCTGCGGACGTTCAGGCGGAGGCCCGGCGCGACCGGATACGTGCGGATGGCCGCCTCCGCCGCCACCGCGTCGCCCCCGGCGCCGGTCTCGATCTCCTCGGCACGGTCAACAGCCATGTGAAACCTCCCCGTTGAGCCCATGGCCACCATGGGCGTCGGTCATCCCCGTGTTCGAGTCGCGGCTCAGGTGTGCGCGACTCGCGCGCGCAGGCTAGCAAGCCGCCTCTGTCTCGCACGAGTCATCGACTAGGCTCCGTGCGTCGCGCGCGCGGTCGAACAGCACGGGGGTGGTCCCATGGCGCCACGGAGAGACGCGGGGGCCGGTGCGGAAGCGGACCTTCCCGAGTACGCCGGTCACTATCGCCTGGAGTCCTCTCTCGGGTCCGGTGGCATGGGTGTGGTCCATCTGGCGCGCAGCACCTCCGGGTTGAAGCTCGCGGTGAAGGTCGTACACGCCGAGTTCGCCAGGGATCCCGAGTTCAGGGGACGCTTCCGGCAGGAGGTGGCCGCGGCCCGGCGGGTGAGCGGTGCTTTCACCGCGCCCGTCGTCGATGCCGATCCGGAGGCGGAACGCCCGTGGATGGCCACCCTGTTCATCCCCGGTCCCACGCTCTCCGAGCATGTCAAGCAGAACGGGCCGATGCCGGCCGCGCAGTTGCGGCGGTTGATGGCCGGGCTCGCCGAAGCGCTGCGCGACATCCACCGGGTCGGTGTCGTGCACCGGGATCTGAAGCCGAGCAACGTGCTGCTGGCCGAGGACGGGCCCAAGGTCATCGACTTCGGTATCTCCCGGCCGAAGGACAGTGAACTGCGCACCGAGACCGGCAAGTTGATCGGTACGCCGCCCTTCATGGCGCCCGAGCAGTTCCGGCGGCCGCGGGAGGTGGGACCGGCGGCGGACATCTTCGCGCTGGGCTCGGTGCTGGTGCACGCGGCCACCGGGCGCGGGCCGTTCGACTCCGACAGCCCGTACGTCGTCGCCTATCAGGTGGTGCACGACGAGCCCGATCTGACCGGGGTGCCGGAGGGGATCGCCGCACTGGTGCTGCGCTGTCTGGCCAAGGAGCCCGAGGACCGGCCGACGCCCGACGAGCTGATGCGGGAACTGCGCTCGGTGGCGGCCTCGTACGACACGCAGGCGTTCATACCGGCGCAGCGTACGGGCGACGAGGCGGCGGACCCGCGATCCCCTGCCGGGGAACGGTCCGCCGGCGAGGAGCGGCCCGCGCCGGAGGTCAGGAGGCGGGTCGGCAGGAGGGTGGCCGTGGGTGCCGGGGCGCTCGCGCTCGTCGTCGCCGCCGGGCTGGCCTCGGTCGAGCTGATCGGGGGCGGCGGTTCCGCGCCGGCCGGTACGAGCCCGCACACCAAGGCGGCCGCGTTCAGCTCGTGGCACACCGCGCCGGCGCCCGGGGCCACGGGGATGCCGCAGTGTGCGTACGGGGCGGGGCAGGTGTTCTGCGCGCGGGCCGGTGCCGCTTTCGCCCTCTCCGCGGCCGACGGAAAGCTCCTGTGGCACCGTTCCGCCGCCGGGCCCGGGTGCGGGCCGCCGGTTGCGGCGGACTCGCTCGTGCAGTTCTGCACCGGCCGCGGATCCCTGCTGACGGCACGTGACCCGCGCTCCGGTGACGAGGTGTGGAGGCGGCCGCTGCCGGACGGCGCGGTGGTCCGCTACGCCGGCGGTACGGCACTGATCACGGGGGCCGACGGCACGGTCACCGGTGTGGACGGCAGCTCGGGCCGTACGAAGTGGCACCGGCGGCTGCCCGGTTACAGCACGCCCTCGCTCGCCTCGTTCGCCGGGGATCCGCTGGCCTACGCGATCACCTCGTCCCCGGACGGGGCACACACGCATGTGGCCGCCGTGGATCCGGACACGGGGGCGGTGCGCTGGGAGGCGTCGCTCGGCGGGGTGCTGAACCCCGTCGGCAGCCAGGACGGGTCCCTGTTCTTCCTGTCCGCCGACAAGTCCCTGGCCGCGAACGCCGTGGTCCGCTACACCCCGGCCTCGAAGGCGTCGCGTCGCGTGGCGCTGCCGGTCCCGCGCCTGTCGCCCCAGGCCACCGCGCACGGCGACACGGTGTATCTGCTGTCCGCGGGCGGCTCGCTGGAGGCCGTCGACCTGGCCGCCGGCAAGCCGCTGTGGCATCTGGAGACGTCCGTCAGCCGTGGTTCGGCCCCGGTCGCGGACGGCGCGCATGTCTACTTCACCGCGGCCGACGGGCGCCTGCTGGCCGTCGACGCGCGCGGCGGGCGCCTCGTCGGGCAGACTCCGGCGCGGCTCGGCACCGACGCGGGCGTGGTCACCGCCGACCTGCCGGCACCTCTGGTCGTCGACGGTCACGTCTACGCCGGTGCCCCCGACGGAACCGTGTTCGGGGTGGCCGCGCGCGATCCGGCCGAGTGGTGAGCCGCACCGGCGACGCGAGGGGCCGTCCCCACCGGGAACGGCCCCTTGTTCGCACGCGGGCTCGGCTTTCGTCGTACGCGGGCTCGGCCTTCTCGCGCCGGCTCAGCCCAGCTTGGTCACGTCGCGCACCGCACCCCTGTCCGCGCTGGTCGCCATGGCGGCGTAGGCGCGCAGGGCGGCCGAGACCTTGCGGTCGCGGTTCCTGGGGGCGTAGGCGCCGTTCAACGCCTCCTCGCGGCGGGCCAGTTCGGTCTCGTCGACCAGCAGCTCGATGGTGCGGTTCGGGATGTCGATGCGGATGCGGTCGCCGTCCTGGACCAGGGCGATGGTGCCGCCGGAGGCCGCCTCCGGGGAGGCGTGGCCGATCGACAGGCCCGAAGTGCCGCCGGAGAAGCGGCCGTCGGTGATCAGGGCGCAGGTCTTGCCGAGGCCGCGGCCCTTCAGGTACGAGGTCGGGTAGAGCATCTCCTGCATGCCGGGGCCGCCCTTGGGGCCCTCGTAGCGGATGACGACGACGTCGCCGTCCTTGACCTCCTGCGTGAGGATGCGCTGGACGGCCTCCTCCTGGGACTCGCAGACGACCGCCGGGCCCTCGAAGGTCCAGATCGACTCGTCCACGCCGGCCGTCTTCACGACGCAGCCGTCGACCGCGAGGTTGCCCTTGAGGACCGCGAGGCCGCCGTCCCTGGAGTACGCGTGCTCGGCGGAGCGGATGCAGCCGCCCTCGGCGTCGTCGTCCAGGGCCTCCCAGCGCTCGGACTGGGAGAAGGCCTCGGCGGAGCGGACGCAGCCCGGTGCCGCGTGCCACAGTTCGACCGCCTCCGGGGAGGGCGAGCCGCCGCGGACGTCCCAGGTCTTCAGCCAGTCGGCCAGGGACGGGCTGTGGACCGCGTGCACGTCCTCGTTGAGCAGGCCCGCGCGGTGCAGCTCGCCGAGCAGGGCGGGGATGCCGCCGGCGCGGTGCACGTCCTCCATGTAGTACGTGCGGTTCTTCGCGACGTTGGGGGCCACCTTGGCCAGGCACGGCACCCGGCGCGAGACGGCGTCGATCTGCTCCAGGCCGAAGGGGACGCCCGCCTCCTGGGCGGCGGCCAGCAGGTGCAGGATCGTGTTGGTGGAGCCGCCCATCGCGATGTCCAGGGCCATGGCGTTCTCGAAGGCCTGGAAGGTGGCGATGTTGAGGGGGAGGACGGAGTCGTCGTCCTGCTCGTAGTAGCGGCGGGTGAGGTCCAGGACCGTGCGCGCCGCGTCCTCGTAGAGGCGGCGGCGGGCGGTGTGGGTGGCGAGGACCGAGCCGTTGCCCGGCAGGGAGAGGCCGATGGCCTCGGTCAGGCAGTTCATCGAGTTGGCGGTGAACATGCCGGAACAGCTGCCGCAGGTCGGGCAGGCGTTCTCCTCGATGCGGAGGATGTCCTCGTCGGAGATCTTGTCGTTGACGGCGTCGGAGATCGCGTCGACCAGGTCGAGCGTGCGGACCGTGCCGTCGACCAGGGTGGCCCGGCCGGACTCCATCGGGCCGCCGGAGACGAAGACGGTCGGGATGTTGAGGCGCAGGGCGGCCATCAGCATGCCCGGGGTGATCTTGTCGCAGTTGGAGATGCAGACCAGGGCGTCGGCGCAGTGGGCCTCCACCATGTACTCCACCGAGTCCGCGATCAGGTCGCGGGAGGGCAGGGAGTACAGCATGCCGCCGTGGCCCATCGCGATGCCGTCGTCCACGGCGATGGTGTTGAACTCGCGCGGGATGCCGCCCGCCTGCGTGATCGCCTCGCTGACGATCCGGCCGACCGGCTGGAGGTGGGTGTGGCCCGGCACGAACTCGGTGAAGGAGTTCGCGACCGCGATGATCGGCTTCCGGCCGATGTCCGCACCGGGTACACCGGAGGCGCGCATCAGGGCGCGGGCGCCCGCCATGTTGCGGCCGTGGGTGACTGTGCGGGACCTCAGCTCGGGCATCGTCGCTCGCTCCTTCAGTGACCTTCTGGTTCTGCGTCCAGAGAGTGTCCAGAGAGTTCTGGCTGCCTACGAGCCTACGCCGACGCTCCAAGGGCTGGACACGGTTGTCCGCGATGCGGGACGCGCATTTCACCCGTCGGTGAATCTCAGCTGTCCGTGAGGTGGTGTTGTACGACGGGGGCGACGCGGGCGACGATCTGCTCCAGGTCCGCCGACGCCAGCGGCTCCAGTTTGATCACGTAGCGCATCATCGCCACGCCCACCAGCTGGGCGGCGGCCAGCTCCGCGCGCAGTTCCCGGTCCGGCAGGTCCACCTGGGCGGCGATCCGGCGCATCAGCTGGGCGGTGATCAGGCGGCGGAACACGGCGGCCGCGGTGTCGTTGTTGACGGCCGAGCGGAGGATGGCCAGCAGCGGGGTACGGGACGTGGGGTTCTCCCAGACGCCGAAGACGAAGCGGGTCAGCCGCTCCCCCATCCCGTCCAGGGAGCCGGCGGCCACCGCCTCGGGGGCGTTCAGCGCGGGCGCGAAGGCAACGGCGACGGCCGCCTCGAAGACCTGTTCCTTGGTGCCGAAGTAGTGGTGGACCAGCGCCGAGTCGACGCCGGCCGCCTTGGCGATGCCGCGGACGGAGGTCTTCTCATAGCCACGCTCGGAGAACTCCGCGCGGGCCGCGCCGAGAATGCGGTCGCGAGTGCCGGCGGATTCCGTGCGCGGGGGCCGGCCCCGTCGGCGGGCAGGGGGTTTGTCCGCTGACGAGGGGCCGGTGGAGGGCTCGGCGGAAGGTCCGGCGGAAGGCTCGGCAGAGGGTCCGGCGGAAGGCTCGGCGGAAGGCTCGGCAGAGGGTCCGGCGGAAGGCTCGGCGGAAGGTCCGGCGGAAGGCTCGGCAGAGGGTCCGGCGGAAGGCTCGGCAGAAGGTCCGGCGGAAGGCTCGGCAGAAGGTCCGGCGGAAGGCTCGGCAGAAGGTCCGGCGGAAGGCTCGGCAGAAGGTCCGGTGGAGGGCTGGGCGGGGGAGCCGGGTGGAGGCCCGGCCGAGGAACCGGCTGCACGCCCGCCCGGAGACGCGGCCGAGGAACCAACTGCAGGTCCGGCAGGGGACCCGGCTGCGGGCTCGGCCGAAGACCGGCTTGGAGGCCCGGCAGGGGACCCGGCTGGGAGCTCGGCCGAGGAACCGGCAGGAGACCCAGCCGAGGAACCGACCAGAGGCTCGGCCGAGGAACCGGCTGCAGACCCGCCAGGAGACCCGGCCGAAGAGCCGGCCGCAGGCCCGGCCGAGGAACCGGCTGCGGGCCCGGCAGGGGAGCTGGCTGGGGGCTGGGGCTCGCTCATCGGCGGGGCACCCGTACCGCCGCGGCCAGGTGTTTGCGGGTGAAGGCCAGGGCCTCGGCGAGATCGGCTTCGCGCTCGGCGCCGGACATCGCCCGGCGGGTGTTGACCTCGATCACCACATGGCCGTCGAAACCGGACAGGACCAGGTGTTCCAGCAGTTCGGCGCAGGGCTGGGTGCCGCGGCCGGGCACCAGGTGCTCGTCCTTGGCGGAGCCCTTGCCGTCGGCCAGGTGGACATGGCCGAGCCGGTCGCCCATGCGCCCGATCATCTCCAGCGCGTCGGTGCGGGCCGTCGCCGTGTGGCTGAGGTCGACCGTGAAGTGCCGGTAGTCGTGCTGGGTGACGTCCCAGTCGGGGGCGTACGCGAGCATCTCGCGGTCGCGGTAGCGCCACGGGTACATGTTCTCGACCGCGAACCGTACGTCCGTCTCGTCCGCCATCCGCCAGATCCCGTCGACGAAGTCGCGCGCGTACTGCCGCTGCCAGCGAAAGGGCGGGTGGACGACGACGGTGGAGGCACCCAGCTTCTCGGCGGCCGACCGGGCCCGCTGGAGCTTGACCCAGGGGTCCGTCGACCAGACCCGCTGGGTGATCAGCAGACAGGGGGCGTGGACGGCCAGGACCGGGATGCCGTGGTAGTCCGACAGGCGGCGCAGCGCCTCGATGTCCTGGCTGACCGGGTCGGTCCACACCATGACCTCGACACCGTCGTACCCGAGGCGCGCGGCGATCTCGAAGGCCGTCGCCGTGGACTCCGGGTAGACGGAGGCTGTCGACAGCGCGACGGGGACGTCCCTGGGTTCAGCCACGGGTGCCACCTTAAGGGGTTGAGTGGCTCCGGTGTCCGGTACCCGTTCGCCGTTGTGATGTTCGCCATTTGCGGCTGCGGGTGCGTCGTGGTTGCTCGCGCCGTTCCCCTCGCCCCGTCAGGGCGCTATGCCGAACCCATGTGATCCAGGCGCCGCAGGATCACGCCCTCCCGCAGGGCCCACGGGCAGACCTCCAGGCTCTCCACGCCGAAGAGATCCATCGCGCCCTCGGCCACCAGGGCGCCGGCCAGCAGCTGGCCGGCGCGGCCCTCCGAGACTCCCGGCAGTTCGCCGCGCTGTTCCGCGGTCATGGAAGCCAGCCGGGGGACCCAGGCCTCCAGGGACTCGCGCTTGAGCTCCCGCTGGACGTAGAGGCCCTCGGCGCTGCGGGCGGCGCCGGCGATACGGGCGAGCTGCTTGAAGGTCTTGGAGGTGGCGACCACGTGGTCGGGGACGCCGAGGCGGCTGAAGTCGCCGACGGAGCGGGCGATCTCCGTACGCACATGGCGGCGCAGGGCACGGATGTCCTCGGCGGCGGGCGGGTCGCCGGGCAGCCAGCCCGCGGTGAGCCGGCCGGCGCCGAGCGGCAGGGAGACGGCGGCGTCCGGCTCCTCGTCTATGCCGTAGGCGATCTCCAGGGAGCCCCCGCCGATGTCCAGCACCAGCAGCTTCCCGGCCGACCAGCCGAACCAGCGGCGTACGGCGAGGAAGGTGAGGCGGGCCTCCTCGGCGCCGCTGAGGACCTGGAGTCGTACGCCGGTCTCGGCCTCCACGCGCGCGAGGACGTCATCGGCGTTGACCGCCTCGCGGACGGCGGAGGTCGCGAACGGCAGCAGATCCTCGACGCCCTTGTCCTCGGCGGCCTGGAGGGCGTCCTGTACGACGGCGACGAGCTGGTGGATGCCGTCGTCGCCGATGGCACCGCTGTCGTCGAGGAGTTGGGCGAGCCGAAGGTCGGCCTTGTGCGAATGCGCGGGCAGCGGGCGGGCGCCGGGGTGGGCGTCCACCACCAGCAGATGCACCGTGTTCGAACCCACGTCCAGGACACCGAGTCTCATATACGGAACGCTACTGCCAGATCCGCGGTCCACGGTCCCCGGAGCGGGCCTGGGCCACTTACCCTGGTCATGTGCCAAAGACGAAAAAGGCGAAGGACCCCAAATCCTCCAAGGGATTGAAGGACGGGGAATCTGCGCAGGCGAAGGCGTCGTCCATGTCGAAGAAGTCCAAGAAGTCCGGTCAGGCCGCGAAGGCGAGCGACGAGAAGGGGCTCGACTTCGCGCGCGCGTGGGTGGAGTTTCCTGACCCGGCGGACGACGAGCAGATCTTCCGCTGTGATCTGACATGGCTGACCTCTCGCTGGAACTGCATCTTCGGCAGCGGCTGCCAGGGCATCCAGGCGGGCCGCGCGGACGACGGGTGCTGCTCGCTGGGCGCGCACTTCTCCGACGAGGACGACGAGAAGCGGGTCGCCGGGCATGTGGCGCGGCTCACTCCGGACCTCTGGCAGCACCACGCCGAGGGCACGCGGAACGGCTGGGTGTCGAAGGACGAGGAGGGATCCCGGCAGACCCGGCCGTACCAGGGCTCGTGCATCTTCCAGAACCGGCCCGGGTTCGCGGGCGGCGCGGGCTGCTCGCTGCACATCCTGGCGCTGAAGGAGGGCCGGGAGCCGCTGGAGACCAAGCCGGACGTGTGCTGGCAGCTGCCGATCCGGCGGACGTACGACTGGATCGACCGGCCCGACGACACGCGCGTGCTCCAGGTGTCCATCGGGGAGTACGACCGCCGGGGCTGGGGTCCGGGCGGCCATGACCTGCACTGGTGGTGCACCTCGGCGACGTCGGCGCACGGCGCGGGCGACCCGGTGTACGTGTCCTACCGGCCCGAGCTGACCGAGCTGATGGGCAAGGCGGGGTACGACCGTCTCGTCGAGCTGTGCGAAGCGCGGCTGGCGTCGCAGTTGCCGCTGGTCGCGCCCCACCCGGCCGACCCGGCCCCGTAACCCCACCGCCGCTCCCCCGGCTGCCTAGCTGCCCGACGGGCTCGGTGTGCCGCTGCCCGAGGGGGGCGGTGACGGCGAGGCCGGGGGCGTCGGTGTGGGGCTCGGGCTGGGCGGAGGGGTGGACGGCGGAGTGCTCGGTGGCGCGGAGGGCGGGGTCGTGGGGGGCGTGCTCGGCGGGGTGGGGTGAGCGGAGGAC
>NZ_MLYN01000087.1:0-53536 GCF_001866675.1 Streptomyces sp. MUSC 14 | reverse complement strand
CGAACCTGTCACCCAAACCTGCAGCAGACCCGTTCTGTGTTCCGCGGCTTGGCCAGGGGGCAGCTTGGGAAACTGCGATCACGTGCGGCTGCATTGTCCGGTGACCTGAGTGAACGGCTAGACGGTGGCTCGTCGTGCAATGCCGCGCTCCCTGTCATTCCCCACTGTTCCCCGCTTCATCTGGTGTGGCTGGCCGGTCCGTCGCCCACACAGTTGCATTGTCGATGGAGAGCCCGGGACATCCCGGGCCCTCACCATCTGTAGGCGGCAGGCAGGTTCGTGAATCTGCCCACCTCGTGGCGACGGGCGGCCGGCGCCTTGCTATCCCGGGTAGTTGGTGGGGATGACGCAGAAGTCGATGTGGCTGAGGTCGGCGAACTTGCCGCTCGGGTTGATCGGGGCGTGCAGCGATCCGTCGGCCGCGATGCCGTTGGGGAAGCCCGTCGTGCTGTCGTAGGTATAGACGTTGGCTGCGTTCCCGCCCTTTGCGGTGACCTTGACAGCGGCGCGGTGGTCAGACGCGGGGATGGTGAAGCTGAATACCTGACCCTGGGAGCTGTTGCTGACGGTGAGCCCGAAGGTTCCGTCGCCAGGGATCGAGACGGGCCCGGTCGTGGGATTGTCCACCCTGAACCCGGTCGCGCCCGTGGGGCAGGACACGGGTGGATTGTCGGCCACTTCCGTGGGCTGTACGCCTGCGTCGCTCGGCGGACCCGCCTGGGCCAAGGCGGGACCCGCCGCGATACCGAGTGCCGCGGTCGTGGTCAGGCCGGCGCCAACGAGCCGCGCTCCCCATCTGACCCGTGACGACTGCGCCTTTACTCGAACAGCTGCTTGCACAGCGACCACTCCTTCTCGTTACTTGGATTCCAGACTTCAGATACGTGGTGTCGCCCTCGTGGACGCTCATGCCATTTCCGACAGCAGTTCGAGATATGAATATCTATCCTCCACCGGGCGGCTCAACATTCACATGAATGGACAATAGTTGGGTGTTGCGACCCCTTTCCCTACGCCATTCGAGCCTCAGCAGGAGCCCGAAAGGACGAGCGCACCGTCGTAACGACGAGTGATCCGGACCGGCTGGCCACGGTACGACCGCACGCGTTCCTGGCGTGACGAGGGGGCGAGTCTTTGTCAACGGGACGACAGGGGCCCATGGTGACGAACACGGCAGCCGTTGCGCCGCAACCGTGGCCTGCTCCTTGCCCCCCGGCCACGCGCTCAGCGGCCCCTGCCCCGCCTGATCGGCCAGGGGCCGTCCGATCTGGGGACCTGCCTCGTCAGGGCTGGGGGGTCACAGCCGTCCACTGAGACTGAGGTGTCATTCCCTGCGCCGGGGCGGGGCATACCAGAGCGGTTCCATTGGCAGCGCAATGCAGGGTGTAGACCGAGCCGCCCTGAGTGATGATCTTGTAGAAGGCGTCACTGCCTGGGCATCGACCGAGACGCCACAGACCGGGGAGTTCGTGGGGAAGCCGGTAATCGTGCTGAGGTCGATCCAGCCAGCTGTGTTGGTCGGGCCTGAGACGATATTCGGGTTGTCCGGGTTGGTGTTCGTGTTGGGGCGCCTGCCGGCGAATGGTTTCCCATTGACCAGGGCGGCGAGAAACTGCTCCATGCCGTTCGGCTTTGTCGAATCGACGCCAGTACCGCACGCCGTCGCAGCTGCGGTCACAGTCGCGGTCACGGTCGCTGTCGCCGTGGTGGTCACCCGTCGCGGTCGCGGTCGCCGTCTTCGTGACCGTGACGGTGGCTTTCGGGTGGGTGGTGTCACAGTCGCCGCCCGCTCGCCCCTGAGACTTGCCAGGCTTGCCAGGCTTGCCGTGGTCGCAATGGGGATCGACGGCGTACGCCACGCCTGCCTGGGACGTCACGGCGGTGGCCACCACCACCGCGGGGGTCGCCACCGCGACCGTCACCGCCGTCGCGATCGCGGCAAGTCTGCGGACCCTGCTGAACTCGCTGTGAGCCGCTGATCCGAGCTGCGAGGTCGTCCTGTACTCAGGACACATCTGGGTGCTTCTTGTTCCTAAGTCTCGGGTGATCCCCGAGGCCATATGCGCAGCTTGACCTGAGCACATCGAAGCACCGGTCTGATGGTGAGGAAACACGCTTGCGGATCAATAAATCGGACTAAAGAGTGTTGCAAAGGGCCGTGATCAAGCAGTTGGAAGCGGGCAGTTGGCGCAGGATTTGAGGTCTGGCCTCATCTTTATCAGGTCGATCACGGCCCCCGGGGGAGGTGGAGGGATCCAAGCCTGGCGACCGTCTATCGCCCGCTGGGGGCCGCTCTCGTCCGTTGGCGTTCGCCGCTGTTGGTGTCAGCCGTTGGTGTCAGGCGCACCGACGGGGCTTGACATCGCTGGGGTGGCGGTCAAGCTCAGCGCACGGCGAGTGCCTCGGCGAACATCGCAAGATAGCTGTCGTGAGCGAGGCGCAGTTCTCCGAGTTCGTTTTCCTGGAACCACGCGATGGCATCGTGTTCGTCCAACGCGACATTGACCGGAGCTCCCGTCCAACTTTCGATCAGCCAGATCTGCATGTCGAAAGCGTCGGTATGGATCTGCTGCATGGGCTGGCCTGCAGGCACCGCGACCTCGATCCCGAGCTCCTCGTGCAGCTCCCTGGCCAGCGCCGCACCGGGAAGCTCTCCAGGTTCCACATGTCCACCGGGTAGGTCCCACACGTCGGGGTACCAGCGGCGCTCGGGAGATCGGTGACACAACAACACCCTGTTGCCGTCGCGCAGGAACGCCGTGACGATCCGAGCCCGAGTAGCGCCTTGCGTAGAAGTCGACACATGAGCAGTCTGCCAGCGCTGTGCCTCGGCCAGTCAACAGGCCGTGGACTGAGCCGCACCCTTCCACCTTCGACGGTGGACGGGATGGAGCTCCCCGCGCGCGCCCCAACGGACTCGCAGTCGGCGACGGCGCCCCCTCCATCCCGGTGCCGGCCGATCCCCAGCCGAAGGCATCGTCTTTGACCGCAACGTTGGGTGCGGTGCTCGACTCATGGCCTACGGCCCTATCCACGTGTGGGCGCGCGTCGGCGCAGCGCGCGCGGAGCGGAGCCGGGAAGCGCGCCCGGCGGAGCGGAGCACAGCCGGGGCTTGAAACCTGTAGAGAAAGTTGTAACTCATAGCCGGACTGGGCCTGAAGACCTTCGCATGCTGTGGGTCGGCGGTAGGAGGCGCCACCGTTCCGCGCTGACGGCAACGACGGCACACAGGGACCGTTGATCACGACCATCAGCGATCAGCCGGAGCGCCCGCCCAGCCGCCTGCCCGATCCTACGGATCAGAAGGTCATGCCCAATGGGGGCAGGGGCAGGGCTGCGAAGCGGCAGTGCCAGCGGCTGGAGGCAGAGCCAATGGACCCCGTGTGGACCACGCTCCCGTCCGACTGCCGGTCTGACTACGCTGTTACCCGCTCCGCCCCAGGTGGACGGCGCGAGGAGGCGTGCCCGAGCGGCCGAAGGGAACGGTCTTGAAAACCGTTTCCGGGGTCGCCGTTCATTAGGACGGGAGCCGTCCGGGGCCGCAGAGCGGGCAGGCCCGGGTGCCGCATCTGTTCGTGCTCCTCGGGCAGGCTCCGGGCCATTCTCCGCACCAGGTCAAGGCCGAGGCCGAGGCGGTCACCGGGGGTGAACCGGGATGCCGTAGGGCCATCGCGCACCTCTCGCTTCAACGAGCTTCTCTGCGCGGAGAGTTGCGCGATGGCCGCCGCATGACCAGGGGTTACGCCAAGATCCCTGCTACACCACTCCACGGGACGCCATCCGGCAGCGCGGGCACAGAGGACGCTCCGGGCCCGACGTGCCCGGCTGGAATCCCCAGCCGTGGCAGTGCGGGCACAGGTCGCGGTCAGGCGGTGGACACAAGCAGGTGGTCATGTCCGGTGAACGCGGGTGGGTGACGGCGCGTCACGGCTCGCGGCCCGCCGCTGTCCCCGTACCACCGCCAGCGCTGGAGCAGGCCCCACCCGTACTATCCCCGGCTCGCTGTGCACTGCGACACCGGAACCCCCGCTTCACCGTGCAATTAGACACCCCACACCATGGGTCGCCGGCGCTACATTCGGTGAGCCGACAGGGGCCGACCGGGGTGTGCGGACTTGTGTGGGAAACGAGACTCCACGCGGCCACGCCGGGCAGCCTGGTCGGGCCGCTTCGCGCAAGGTCAATACAGACGATTGTGGGTTCATCGAACCTCGACTCGGCCGACGCCGTAGAGGTCTTCGAGGAGGGGTGAACGGGGCTCTTGGCCCCGCGACTTCACGGGAGGACGCATAACCATGAGCAAAACCCTTCGACGCTTGCTGCTGCTTCCGGCGGCAGCTTTGGCGCTGCTGTCAACGCAGGCCCTGCCGGCGCATGCGGGCGCAACGTTCAACCTCCGGACCCCCTGGGGCGGCAGTCCGTGCCTCCGGCCGGACTCGAACAACTTGGGCGTGAGCGTTCACGCGTATGCGTGCGACGGCTACTCCAACCACTGGACATTCGCGAACGTGCATCCAGACGGCACGTACGAGTTCGAGTGGCTCCCCAACGGCGGCTGCCTTATCCCGAACTGGAATCAGCAAGCCTCGCCAGTCGTCGTCACCAATGGGAACAACGTCTGCAATAACGACTCCTCGCGGTGGTATCTGAAGGGGCTGCCCGACGGGAAGACTCAGATCGTCAACGTTGCCACCGGCCTGGTGCTGGACTATGACTCGTCGGGCGCCAACCGCGGGCTCCAGCTATGGCCCGCGTGGGGCGACCTGAACCAGGAGTTCTTCCTATCCTGACCGCTCAGCTGTCGACGGCGGTGATCTCTCCGCGAAACGGACATGATCACCACCGCCGCCGGATGCGATTCGAGAATACCTCAGCATGGTCGTGATCTGACCGGTTGCAATATTGAGTGCACGGCACTGCTGTCATGGGAGGGGACGCAATGCGTATCAGGTTCGGGCGGCGCACCGGCAAGCTTGCGATCGCGGGGACGCTCACGGTCGCCGCGTTGAGCTTGGCCACGGGAGGCGCTTTCGCCGCCACGCCGCCGACGGGAGCCGAGGCCTGCCCGAGCGGGAACGTGTGCTTGTACTTCAACTCGCCGAACGGCTGGGGCGCGTGGGAAGACTGGTCGCCTGGCCAGAGCCTCAGTCTGTCGGACTTCAAGTTCGCTCACTGGGGGAACGGTTCTGGTTACGGGCAGACGGTGTACGACAACGCTGCCTCGATCGTCAACAACACCGGCCACACGGTGGTCGTTGAGTCGGACCTTGGCCACGACGACTACTACGACGCGGGCTACGCCGGATCCCTGTACTCCTTCACCTACAACCACGACGCTCTCCTGTACTGCTGACGCCCAGCGAAGCATCGCGAATGCCCCCTCTGCACCGACATGGTGGAGGGGGCCCGCCCCTTCGCTGACCCCGCTAGCGCAGCTTATGAGCGCCGGACCAGGCCGGGCTGCGCAGCCGTGGCTTCGACGATGCCCGCCTCAGCAGCAGCAACACCCGCACGGCGCCGTCCTGCGAGCACCCGTCTGTCCAGGCTGGCGTCGACCGCGGCAACGGTTGATGACCGCGTACAGGTCGCCGCCGGTCCGGGCCAGGGAGTCCGTGACGCCGGCCAGGACCAGGGCGAGTTCGGGGTTGCCGACCGGCGGCATCGGGGCCCGGCCCACCCCCTTGTCGCTGCTGCTCCTCTCGTAGGCGGACAGACCCCGGTCCCGGCTCCAACTGGGCGAAGCGACGGTAGAGGTACCAGCCGAACGCCTTCACCAGGCGCTCCAGCGGACGCGGGCCGACTTGGCCACCCACGACTCCAAGATTCAGATAGACCTAACGGAGTCCTACTAGCGGTTGCGCGAACAAAGCACAACCTCCAAATCCCCAGGTACTCGCGTGATCTTCTCTCCGTGATGCTTGTCCCGCATCTGCAGCTCATAGAGAAAGGTGAGCTCGTGAAGTTCTCACGCACTATCAGAATGGCTACCAGCGTCCTGCTTGCGACAGCCGGGGTATTCACCGCCGCCACGGCAGCCGACGCTCACACAGCCCGTCCGGCGACACCGCAGAGCTTCATCCTGCTTGACGAAAAGTCCGACGGTCCCCTCACCGTCCGCATGTGGTACAACACGTCGAACGGCGGCATCCACGGCGAGGGCGTCGAACCAGGAACGAACCCGTACCCTGACATCTCCGTCGACCTCTGGGTTTCAGGCACCTGGGACAAGGGGTCCTCCGGGACGATAGATGTGAACACTTCTGAAACCTTCGCCAACCATGTCAAGGCCTGTGCGTCAGACGACTTGGGACACAGCGTGTGCACCGGAGAGACCTGATCGGCCGCCATCAACACAGCCGCCGCCGTCGTCGGGTCGAGAATCCGATCCGACGACGGCATTCTCTAGGTCGTTTCTGATGGCTCTTGGACGATGTCTCGGAGCCAGATGACGATCGCCGTGACGGTCAGGGTGCCGTTGAAGATGTAGTTCCACGTTTCGAATGCACCGCGACATCCCCCTCGTCTGGGGTGACGGCGGCTACACCGGCGGCCTCGTCGACTGGTGCCGGGACAAACTCGCGCTCACCCTTCAGGTCGTCAAACGCACCGACGACATGGCGGGGTTCGTGGTGCTGCCCAGGCGCTGGGCGGACAGGCCCCGGTCCCGGCTCCAACTGGGCGAAGCGACGGTAGAGGTACCAGCCGAACGCCTCCACCAGGCGCTCCAGCGGACGCCGGCCGACTTGGAGGCCGAACTCTGACGCTGGAACCGGGAGAACCCCGACCTTGCGGCAGACCTCGCCCAGGCCGCCGAGCACGCCCGCCGCTGACGTGCCGTACGTTGTCGGCGATCAGGGTCTGATCGGGCCGGCCGGTGAGGAGGCCGGGCTCGACCTTGAACATCGCCAGCACGGTCTCGCGTTCGTCGGGCTTTGGCTCCGGTCAGCGCGAACGCGATGGGCAGGCTGTGCAGGGTGGACACCAGGTGCAGCCGCAGGTCCCAGAAGAACCGTGAGTGACTGGCGCAGTAGCCGTACTCGGCCCATCCGGCCAGGTCGGAGGGTTTGACGGTCTCGCGGGAGCGCCCGCATTCCGCCGGTGTGGAGTCGACCCCCCACACGTCATCGCTCCACAGTGTGGTGTCGACGGCCAACAGGCGTATGACGTGCTGGATCAGCCCGGCTGCCTTCCGCCGCCGCTTGTTGTAGCCGGGCTGCTTGGGCAGATACGGGAACAGGTGCCGCAGGCGAGCGCAGGTGTGGCGGAGCCAGCGTGCTTCGGACGTGAAGCCGAGCATGGCTTGCATCACCGCGAGCGTGACAAGCTCCGCGTCGCTCAGCTGAGGCGCGATGCCCGCGGTCGGCCGCCACGGAGCCAGGTGAGGCGAGCCCTTGAGCAGGTCATCGGTCTTCATGAACAGTGCGGTCGCGAGGGTGTCCAGGTCAGCGTTCACCAAGCCTCCAGGCTCCGGTGTCGGGTAGTGCGACTCCGGATCCCGGAGGTGGGTGCGGGCGGCCGGGGACCATGTAGCGGCCGGGGCGCGGCGGAGTGGGGATCAGCTCATTGAGCGAGTTCGAACCGGTCGGCGATCTGCTCGATGAGCGGCAGATGCTCTTCCCAGGTCGCGCTCCCCATACCGAGCACGAACGCTGCGTTTCCGCGCACAGCGAAGTACTCCCGCGTCCGGTAGATGACCGCTCCGTTGCTGTTGCGGCGGGTGACGAAGTCCAGTGCCACCCCCGGCTGCCCGGCGAACCGGGTCTCGGTGCGCGTGAAGTCGTCGTAGCCGTGGGCTTCGAGTTTCTCCTGGGCCACGTCCGCCACCTGTGCAGCAGTCTTTCCGTTGGCGGGGATCTTGAAGACGATCAGATTCTGTCCGGGCCCCCCGGTGGCCCGCAGGATCTCCGGCCCGTTCGCCGGGACGGGAGGCAGCGCCTCCCAGCCCGCAGGCACGTGCAGGACCGCTCCGTAGGGCACGATCGAGATTGCTTGCCAGGGGGCAGTGGAAAGATTGGACATTCGGTGGCCTTCCAGGCTCGGGCGTTGCTCGGTCGCCAGAGGGGATACCGGCAATCGGCCGCAGTGCGAACCTCGCACTCCGTGCCCGGTCCGGTATCCGTAACAGCGGCAACCAGTTGGGCATCGAACTCCGGGAGATCGCCGTAGTGAGCAGTCACCAGGCCGAACCGGCCGCCGCAGAGCGGGAACGTCTTGTGGCGATGCACGGCCGTCTCGTGGAACGCGAGGTCGCTCGCTACCGCACCTGGCACATCGACCGGGCGGACCTGCGACAGGCCGGCATCCTCGGGCTACTGATCGCCGCGAGCCGCTTCGATCCCGATCGCGCAGTGCCCTTTGGGGCATACGCGCACACCTGGGTACGTAAGGAGATCCAGCGGGCCATCGCCCGCCAGGAATTCCCTGCCGTCGTACCGGCCGACCTTGTCGGCCGCACCGTGGCCGTGCGCCGGGCGCTTGACGAAAATGCTGACAGCTTGAACCTGGCGGCTGCCGCGCTGGGCATCTCGCCAACGACCGTCGCCGCACTTCATCGGCAACTGCGTAACGCGCCGGCTGAAGACGATGAAGAACTGCCCGCACCCGGCTTTACCCTGACGGATCCCGAACATGCCGCCATCGCAAGGGACTTCACCAGCACGGTTCGGACTGCCCTGGCCCGCATCGACCCCCGCGAAGCCGAGGCGCTGATTCTGCGGTACGGGCTGGACGACCGATCGGAAAGGTCATTCCGCCAGATCGGCCGTCACCTGGGCGTCTCCGACCACACCGCCAGGAAACTCGTCGAACGCGCTCAGGCCGAACTGCGTCGCCTCATCGACTGACGCATCCAGCCGTCCAACCATGACCGCTCTCGAACTTGACCCACCCCTTGGAATAGATCGTCTAGAGCAGTTCCTCGCCCAGCAGGCACACACCGAAGCGTGCGGCGCATTCTCCCAGCTCCGTGTAGGCCATGGCGGCCGGCGAAGCGTCCCATATCGCGAACGTGAGAGCGGAGACCGCCTCGCCGCGCGTCATCCCCTGCTCCCACGGTGCGCCCGCAGCAGTACACCGCTCGGCGAGCCGGGCGTCGGACAGGCTCGCACTCTCCCGGCCAACCCCGGCCTGGACCTCGGCGACGCCCTCGCACCAGGCGCGGTGGCCTGCGGCCAGCAAGCCGTGCAGCGTGTTCGGGTCGCTCATGCGTTGGGCCCGGGCAGCGAGGTCGAGCAGCAGGGCGGTGGGGTTCATCTCCATGGCCATCTCCTCCAACCGCTGTACGGGCGGTGGGCGTCGAGCTGCCACTCCTTCCCGGCCTTGAGCAGCCGGGCGTTCTCCGCCCGCAGCCGGGCCAGCTCCGCCTGGGCGTGCTGCGGCCCGGGCGCGGCGGCACCCTCCGCCTCGCGCACCCACGTGCGCAGCGTCTCGGGATTCACGTTCAGATCGGTCGCGACGTCCTTGAACGTCTGCCGGCCGGCTGAAGCCCGCCACAACGCCACCGCGTCGGACCGGAACTCCGCGTTGTACTTCGAGGGTCTTGCCACGTGGATCTACACCTTCCTGGACCTACAAGATCCATTGTCAGGTGTGTCCACACCACAGGGGTAGCCTCAGCGCTACATCGTACCCACTGCGTCTGACACGCACCAGAACAAGCGGCGCCCGAAGCCATAAGAGGTGGCTTCGGGCACCGTGCACCCGGCGGAGCACCGGGTGTGGGTCAGCGCGCCCGAGCATCCATCGTGCTGTCCGCCGTCAAGGACGCTGCCCTCATGAAGAGCCTCCAGCCCGAGACCGCCACCGATGCCTGCCCCGGCACAGCTGTTGGGGACCTGGATCGACGCACAGCGGGACTGGTGCGCCAGGCGTCAGGCCGGTGGCGAAGGTGTCGCTACTTGATGAAGTCCGGCAGTACCCGCGGGGGCCACTGGCCGACGGTCAGCATGCCCATGGAGTGGGCACGCGCCACGAGGGCGGCGCGGTTCGGTGCCTTCAACTTCCGCAGCATGAGGCCGACGTGGTATTCGACGCCCTGCCGGCTGAGGTAGAGACGAGCGGCGAGCTGGACCGTGGAGGCGCCGCCGGCGACGCCCTCCAGGACCTGTGCGTCGAGCTTGCTGAGAAGCCGCTCGCCGGGGTTGAGGACTCCGTCCTCGGAGTCCGTGTCGGGTGCGTGGGCGTCCGGCCTGACCTGTACGACGATCCCGGCCAGCAGTCCGGTGGTGTTCTGTACGGCGATGCCCGTCAGTTCTCCGGAAAAGGCCCGCCCCTCGTCGCCCAGGCCGACCATGCGCTCGGCGAAGCGGTTGCAGCGTCCTTCCGACAACCGGTTGAAGTGCCGGTTGAGTACAGAGGGCGAGCCGGGGTGCAGGAGATCGTAGAGGCTCCGTCCGCAGATGTCGGCGGACGTTCTGCCGAACTGGCGGGAGAAATCATGCTCCGCCGCCACGATGTGCATGTCGGTGTCGATGTGTGCCGTGTAGAAGCGACGGCTGCTCTCCGTGCGATGTCGGTGATCGGGCTGAGTTCGGTGAAACCCCGAAGGACTGCGCGGGGCCGCCGCCCTGTCCCTGTTGTGCCAGGACCCTGTTACTCGCGTGGTCACTGCGACGCACCGTCTTTCTGTCTGCGGACGTGTGTCATCTCCTGAGAAAGCATGCTGGAAAGGCGTCTCGCGGGGGCCGTTGGCAGCCCTCCCGCTCACGTCGATGACGCTATCCCCAGAGATATAGTTACCTTCAAGGTCTAGTACTTCCCATTGGGAAGTGACCTGGTGAAGAGAGTGATCATGACGACCACATGCCTGAGCGGCCAGCACGCGCACCACGACGTCTACGCCGCCCAGTGCCCCTGCCGCGCCCTGCTCGACCTTCTCGCCAACAAGTGGTCCGCCCTGGCCATCGGCGCCCTCGAAGAGGGCCCCCAGCGTTTCGGCGAACTTCAGCGCAAACTCCAGGGCGTCAGCCCCAAGGTCCTGACCCAGACGCTGCGCCGCCTCGAGGACTTCGGCATCCTCGACCGCACGATCTACCCCGCCGTCCCCCTGCACGTCGAGTACACCCTCACCCCCCTCGGCCAGAGCGCCGCTATCCCGCTCAACGCACTCCGCGCCTGGGTCGAGGACAACATCGACAACACCCTCACCCCTGAGCCGGCCGTGCAGTAACCAGGGCAGAACGCACACCAGCGAGAGCATCACCGACGCCTGCCCAGCGGCGAAACCACCCACACTCATGACCCTTCTTCCGCCCAGCTCTTCGGTCCGTCGGGCCGCTCTGCCGAGCATCCCTGATCACGGCCTTCTGCATCCTTCAGCGCAGGGCGGCGGCCATCCACTCCCGGGTTGCCGCCGCCTGGTCCGGGTCCGGCTTGGGCGTACCGTTGATTGTCGCCACCAGGAAGTGGTACCTGGTGAGCAGTTTCAGGCCGGTCGAGTTGCCCTGCCACTGCGCCGCTTTGCCGTTCCGGTCGAACTCGACAATGCCGCGCCGGGCCTTGTCGACGTCGTGCTCCCCGGTCATGGCGGCGATCAACTCGGCCGAGTCGGCGGCCACACGCTCGGCGATGTCCCGGGCCTGCGAAGAATCCGCGGGCACGCCAGCCTGCTGGGCGTCCCGTGCCTCGAGGCGAAGCTGCCGATGCCTCTCGATGCGGGCCATCATCTCCGGTGAAGCGACCAGCTTGCCCTGCTCGGTGCCGAAGACACGGTGGAAAAAGTCCCGCAGCGCCGTTCGGAACTCCTCGTCCTGCACGATCTCGGCGAGTTCGATCCAGGCCTCCAGCTGCTCGGTGGACGGCTCCTCGGGCAGGTGCGGCCGCTGGCTGTGCAGCCGCTCGACATAGCTGGGATGGACGTCCAGGCCGTCGGTCACGAAGTCCCAGAGCTCGTTGATGAGCCGGTCACGGTCGTCGTCGGACATCGACACGAGCTTGTGCATCAGGCTCACCTGTTCTGTTGTGGTGTGTTGCCGCACAATGGTCCGCAGCACTGCGCGGCGTGTCCGGAACTGCCGCAACTGGTCCTCGACCAGCCGCAGATGTGTGACGGCCAGGTCGTGCAGGGTGCTCTCCGCGGCCAGCACCCGGCGGATGTCGTCCAGGCCGGCACCCAGGTCGCGCAGGGTCCGCACGCATTCGAGCCGGGCGATGGCGTGCACGTCGTACTGCCGGAAGCCGCCCTCGGTGAGGCAGGTGGGCGCAACGACGCCCTCGTCGGCGTAGAACCTGATCGCACTCACACTCAGGCCCGTGCGGCGCGCGACTTCCCCGATGGAGTAGAGCTCGTTCATGCCCGTCACTATGGGATCTCAAGCGGCCTGAGAGTCAAGGGGCCAACCGCGACAAGACCCCGCAAGCGGACTCGCCGGACTCCACTCACACACCTCGATGATCCGGATCGGAGTCCTCCCCCGGTCCGCCCGTTGATCATGACTCGATACGCGCCCTAGTCACCATCGGCAGCCTCCCCTCGGTTACGAGATCGCTTGGGCACAAGGTCGGCGAGCGCCTCGCTGGTGTACCGCAACGGCTCGGGTACGGAGTCCAGCGCCCCGACCCCGGCAGCCCGGTTCCGCGCGCGCCGGCGTGCGGACCACAGCTCCCTGTCCAGCAACCCGTCCAGGAACATCACGTTCACCCGCCAACCACGGCCCTTGACAACCCCCAGGTCCTTGGCCAACTCCCCGCGGATCACCATGTCGGACAGAAACTTCGTGTGCACGTCCAGCCGACGTCCCCCACCGGTGTCCCGGAGAATCTCGGTGGCCAGGCGGACCTCCTCGATCAACCTGTTCCGCACGGTCGGGTCCGGGATATACCGCGCCCGCCGGAACAGCCCGCGCCTGGGCACGTGCCGGACCAGACCCTGCGCGACGAGCGCGTCACGATGCCAGTGGAACGCGTTGCGCCGCCGATACCGACGCAACAACAACTTGCGCTCCGCCGCCGCTTCGGGCTCCTTCGCCAACACGGCCAGCAGCTCGTCTGCCCAGGCCAGACCGACAGGAGTGCGGTCGACCACCTCAATCACGTCTGCGTTCCAGCGAAGCCCGTTCACGTAGAACGTCGTGTTCCTGCGGTGCCGGAGCAGCAGTTTGCCGCGCAGCGCAAGTTCACCGACTTCGGCCACGTTGCAGCCGGCCCTGGCCTGGTCAGAGTCGATCGTCTTGCCGGTGTCGGCGAGGGAGAGCAGCGCGAATTCCTCGGGCAGCGTCAGCGGACCAGCCATGTGTTCATCCTTCCCGGACTGGAGCCTGCATCGAAGGCGGAGAGCCATTCGTTGGTCGCGGCAATGTGGGCGGTTGCTTCGTCAAGCGCGTCGAGAGGGAGGTGAACTGGGATGCCACGGTTGTGGCCGCACCACGTGCTCTGCTTCCTGTTCGAAGGGGCTTCCTGTCATGAGTCGGCACCACGAATGCGGTGTGCTCGCCTGCGATCCCGCGAACGCGACAGCTCAGTTACAGCAGTCTGTACTCGTGGGCAACCAGCCTGGCGGCTGGACTGACGGGGGGCACATCCCGCGGACGACACCGAGGTCTGCCGTCACGCCAGCCCTGGACGCGTGGCGGGCTGAGCCCGGATCTCAGACCGTGACACTCTCGCCGACCTCAAGGGACATCAGCGGCACACCGGTCAGGTCGCCGATGAACTGCGCGAACGAGGCACCCTCATCTTCGCTCAACGTGAGGTCGTGGATCCGGATGGAACGCGACGGCTTCGCGGCTCGCACGAAGTCGATGCCCTCGCCGAGACTGGTCCACGGGCCGCTCGCCGGCACGAGCAGTGTGTGGACCTCGTTGTCAGGCACGAAGTAGGAGTCGCCGGGGTGGTAGACGGTGCCGTCGATCAGGTAGGCGACGTTGGTCATGAGCGGGAGGTCAGCGTGGACGGCCGCGTGGTGCTCGCCGAAGACGGCCACGTGGAATCCTGCGGCTTCGAAGTTGTCGCCGGCAAGAACCGCCACGACACGACCGTCGTGCACGCCGAGCTCGGTCGCGACGTTTGCGGGTGCCCACACGTGTAGCGACGGCTGAGCATCGAGAGCTGCTTTCAGGATGCCGGCGTCGAAGTGGTCAGGGTGGTTGTGCGTGATGAGCACGGCCGTCGTGCCGGAGACGAGCTCTGCCGAGTTGGGCGTGTACGACCCCGGGTCGATCACGAGGGTGGAGTCGCCCTTGGTGAGGACGACGGTGGAGTGCGTGTGTTTCGTGAGTTCCACGTGGATATCCTGACGAGTTGAAGGTGAGCAGCTTCGCTTGACTGGGCACGTCACGCCGGTCTGGACAAGGTTGTCGATGCCACCCCGGTCACGTCGGCGCCGTCAACCGGCCCGTCATTGACCGGCTCACCCAGACACAGGTCCGCCAGCCTCATCAGATCAGCAACCGAATCCTGCGCGCCGTCCAAGCGAACGGCGGCCCTCCACCCCAACCGTGAGGCCGCAGGTCGACGACGTCGCCGACGCCGGACAGGTCGACACCCTCCTAGACGTCGTCGGCCGTGGACGCCAAGAGGAAGACCAAACCGACAGGTGCTGCTTGTGAGCCATGCCATCACGCTATGCACGGACGTTCGTACTGTGAATGATTGCTGATCCGTGTTTCTTGCGCGAGAGTTCGGATATGGCCGATGACCAACTGTCCGAGGCGCTGGACCTCGTCGAGGTCCGCGGGGTGCTGTCCAGCGGTATCGCGGGGCGGGGCCCCTGGGTGACCCGTGTGCCCGCCGCTTACCCGTTGCAGCCGTCCGCCGCCCACCCGCTGAAGTTCCTCATCATGGTGCGCGGCCGGGCCCGGCTGTCCACCGACGGCGTCGACGGGCCGATCGAGCTCGAGCCCGGCGACATCGCGATCCTCAACCGCCGCACGTGGCTGCACGTCGAGAGCGGCGCCGGCGACGGGCCGCGCCGCGAGATCCTGCCCGAGATCGGCGTGCCCACCGCCCGCCTCGCCGGCGACGACAGTGGTGTGGACGACCTGCTCATCGGCGGTCGTGTCGAACTCAACCCGGCCGGTGACGCACTGCTGCTGGAGACGCTCCCGCCATTGGGGCACATCCGGGCGGCGGCCGACGCCGCAGGCGCCCTGCACGCCAGGCTGCACCAACTGTTCGACGAGGTGACCGGGAACCGGATGGGCTCGACCTTCGCGATCCAGCAACACGCGCAACTCCTGCTGCTGGAGATGCTGCGCGCGTACGTCGACCAGGCCGAACTGCCCCCGGGCTGGCTGCGGGTGCTCACCGACCAGCGACTGCGGCCGGCGCTGCGCCTCATGCACGCCGAACCTGGAAGGCACTGGGGCCTCGAGGAACTGGCACGCGAGGCGGCCATGTCGCGCACGACGTTCGCCGAACGCTTCCGTGCCGTCGCGGGCGTGCCGCCGCTGGCCTACCTCAACCGCTGGCGGATGCTGCTCGCCCGGCGGGCCCTGCGCGACAGCGACATCCCCGTTCGGTCGTTGGCCGCCGAACTGGGCTACACCTCGGAGAGCGCCTTCAGTAACGCGTTCAAACGCGAGGTGGGCGAGTCGCCGCTACGCCACCGACACCGGATGCGCAGCGAACTTGCAGCAGTCCGTGCCTGACAGTAGTCAGTCAGGGACGTTAGCAGCGGCACTCAGAAGCAGAGCCCGCGCCGGACACACTCGTGGCGTCGGCAAGATCCGCCAGCAACCGTGCACCGGCATGCCCGACGGCCCACGAACCATCGGCACTGACATAGACCTTGGGACGCAACCCGACACCCTGCACGTGGAAAGTGCCCTCCGCCTGGACCGACGGAACCCCTCAGCAAGGTTCATCGTCCCAGGTCAGGAAGGCACTTTCGCGTTTCCGCCTCGCCAGCCGCCAAACCCGAGCGAAACGGCGAGGTTAACCCGAACCTCGGGCACCTCGTCGGCGGCATACTTCACTTGAAGCGGCGGGGGCCGGAAACGGATCGGAAGCCACCGCTCCAGTCCCCGACCCTACTCAGCCCAGGTTCCACTCCTGGTTCGCCTGACTGTTGCAGCTCCAGAGCTGGATCTTGGTGCCGTTGCTGGTGCCGTTGTTGCTCACGTCGAGGCACAGGCCGGAGTACACGTTGGTTATGGTCCCGTCCGGGTTGAGCCTCCACTGCTGGTTGACCTGGCCGGTGCAGGTCCAGATGTTGGCCTCTGTGCCGTTGGTGGTGCCCCACCCGGCGTCGTCCAGGCACATCTGGCTGCTGCCGTTGAACAGGGTGATCTCGTTGGCCGAGTTGTGTGTCCAGGTCTGGTTCGACTGGCCGTTGCAGTCCCAGATCTGCTGCTGGGTTCCCGGCGTGATGCTCCAGTTGTTGTCGTCGATGCATTTGTCCGCGCCGACCGCGTGGATCGCGGTGGTGCCGATGCCGCTGTTGGTGGTGACGCCGGCTTGCGCGACGACTTCCTGCGCTCCTGCGGGCCAGTTGTAACCGCTGACCTGGACGTTGCCGGTCAGGACGTTGTTGTGCGGGGAGCCGGTGGCGACGACGGTGGCGCCGGCGTTGTACCAGTTGTCGGCGAAGGTGTTGTCATCGGTGTTGTTGTTGGCGCTGGCGTTCGTGTTCGCCCAGACTCCGGTGTCCTGCAGGACGTTGTTCTGCAGCGTGATGTAGCGGGAGCCTTCGTCGAGGTAGAGTCCTACGGTGTTGTGGTTGTCGTAGACGTAGTTGTCGGCGATGAAGCCACCGGGGTTCGCGGACAGGTTGTAGATGCTGCCGCCGTCGTGGAAGACCTTCTTTGTGTCGTGCACCTTGTTGTAGGTCACGATGGTTTTGTTCAGTGTGGTCGGCGTGGTGTATATGGGCTGGTAGTTGTAGGTGCCTCGGTTGACGTAATCCTGGCTGCCTCCACGGTCGTTGATGCCCCAGCCCCAGCCGACGTCGATGCCGTCGTAGCCGAGGTTCGAGACCTCGTTGTGTGTGATGACGGCGTGCGAGACGTACGTGGACAGGATGCCGGGCATGTCTTTGTAGTCCTGTGCAACGCCGGTCACGAGGTTGTTGCTGATGGTGATGTTCTGGTCGGTCATTGCGGAGTCGGACGGGTGGTGCGCGTTCGGCTGGACTCCGCCGACGACCACGCCCCCTCCGGAGTCGTTGGTGAAGGTGTTGCCGTTGACGGTGATGTTCGAGGCGCCGAGTCCGGTGCCGGAGTCGACGGCGTCGTTGTTCTGGCCGATGCCCAGGCCGACCTCGCCGAGGTCGGTGAAGGTGTCGCCGCTGAAGCTGATCCCGTTCGCGGCGGAGACCTGAACCGCCGCGGGGGCCTCGCCCCAGCTGTTACGGGTGGATTCGAAGGCCTGGCAGCCGGTGGCACACGAGGTCAGGAAGTCGGAAGGCTCGTTGGAGTAGGTCCGGTTGAGGAACGTGCCGGTCTGTTGGTCGGCGTAGCCGATGTCGCTGCTGGGGGCCAGCCAGGTGGTGTCCTCGAAGCTGATGCCCTGGAACGCGAGGTTTTGCACGGGGGTGCTGTAGCTGCCGCTGATGTCCAGGAGCGAGGTTGTCAGGGGCAGTTCGACGTCGTGGACGGAGGGGTTCCAGCCGGACGGCGCCTTGTAGTAGAGCTGGCCGGCCTGCGGGTCGAGGTACCACTGCCCGGCCGTGTTCAGGAATGCGTACGAGTTCTCCAGCTGGAGAGTCCCTCCGGCGAAGGGGTTCTCCATGGTGTCGTAGCCCCAGCCGTTGTTCTGCCAGGCCGGTTCCTGCATGGTGATGCTCGTGCCGCTGATGCTCTTCACCGGCGTGAAGCGGTCGGTGAAGGAGTTCTGGGCCTCGAGCTCGATCCGGTTCTGCTTTGGCAGGTTGGCGATCCAGTTCAGGTTCGAGTTCTGGATCGTCAGGCCGGCGCTGGTGAAGGCGACATCGCTGCGGGCGATGTTCATCGCGGCGCGCGGTGCCAGTGAGCCGTCGACGAAGAGCTGGCGCGAGTCGACTCCGACGGGGACGGACGCGGCGTAGATGTTGTTGGTCGAGTCGTGCAGGGTCCAGCCGGTCACCTGCTGGCCGCCGGAGATCACCGGGGACTGGCCCGGGGCGGCCTGCCATCTGACCGTGTGTCCGTTCGTGCCCGAGTCCGCGCTGGTGAGGTTCAAAGGTGAGGTCAGGCGGTAGGTTCCGCCGGCGAGCTGTACGACGATGTCGCCGCTCATGTGGCCGTCGATGGCTTCGACGGACGTCTTCGCCTGTGTCAGGGAGCAGGGCGTGGCCGAACTGCACGCAGTCCCGGAGCCGGTGGGGGAGACGAAGACGGTGGCGGAGACGGAGGCGTGGGCCGCCGTCGGTGTGACGAAGGCGGCGGAGACCAGGAAGCCTGTCGCTGCCGCAATCGTCGCGGTGAGGCGTCGGCCGACCCGTCCTTGGTAGGGGTGTGACGACATTGTCCGGTTCCCTTTCGCTGGCATTTCGTTGTGCGCCCTCCCGAGGGCGCTGTGGAGCACCGCCGGCCGGTCGCGGCGCGGCGGGGACTGGGCGACGCGGATGCGCCTGGATTTCACAGGCTCAGGGCTGTGTCGTTTCGCGCAGGTGCCAGATCTCGGGCGCCTCGGACCAGCGGCTGTCGTGGGGGCGTCCGGCCAGGGCTCCTGGCAGGGTTCGGTGAAGGTCCACCAACGCTGCGTTTCGGGGTCGGCCTTGACGGAGGCGAGGTCGGCCTCGAAGTCGTCGCCGTGGTACTCGAAGTAGGCGAACAGGGTGTCGCCGTGCAGGAAGATGCTGTAGTTGCGGATGTGCGCGGCACGCAGGGCGGCCTCGACGGCCGGCCAGACGGCGCGGTGCAGGGCGAGGTACTCCTCCCGGCGTTCCGGGAGCAGCCGCGTGGTCTGAGCGATGCGCCTCATCGTGCTTCCTTTCGGGCCAGGTCGGCCGCCTGGAACCGGGAGGGAACGAGCCGGTAGATACGCTCCGCGTTGCCGCGCAGCACCGCGTCGTTGGCGGTCCACGAGGAGAGGCCGAGCGCCTCGCGGACCAGGTCGAGCCAGGCGCGGTAGTCGGTGGCGAGCAGCATCACCGGCCAGTCGCACCCGAACAGGCAGCGGTCGGGGCCGCACACGTCGAGCGCTTCGCGCAGGAGCGGGAGCGCGAACGCGGACGGGGTGTCCGGTGCGTGCCAGGTGGGTGGCCAGGCCGGAGAGCTTGCAGACGACGTTCGGTTGTTGCGCAAGCCGTCGCCATGCCTGCGACCACTGGCTCCTGGCGGCCGGCTTCGGCTTGCCGAGGTGGTCGAGGACGATCGTGGTGTGCGGGCAGGTGACGGCCAGCTGCGCCAGCTCGGGCAGCTGGTGTTGGCTAACGCGTGCGTCGAAGGGGAGGCCGGCCTCGCGATCGGCTGGATGTCCTCGCGGATGTGCGAGTCCTCGGTGAAGCCGGGTGCCTCGTCCTGGATGTTGCGGCGCACCCCGACGACGAACGGGTCCGCCGCGTACCGTCTGATCGTCTCGAGGGCTTCGGGGGGGCGTTCGAGCGGGACGTGGGCGACGGCGCTGCGGATCCGGGTGTGGTGTTCGGCCTGGCTGAGGACCCACTCGATCTCGTCCGTGGCCTGCCCATTTTCCCGGTCGGCCTCCATGAAGATCATCTCGATTGGCGTGGGACGGATCGCCGCGAATTGGTCTGCGGTGAAAGACCAGTTGAGATCGGGGGCCTCGTCCAGCCACGGATAGGCAGGGCAGCGCGGGTCCCGGAGGTGGACGTGGCGGTCGAGGACCGAGGGTGTGGCGCGACCGCTCACCGTGATCCGCCCTCGCGCTGCCCGTCGGACGGCTCGTCGAACGGGGTGCGGTAGGACGCGGGACGGGTGCGCAGCTCTAGTTCGAGGGAAAGGCGCACCCGGGTCGAACGGGGGAGGTGCACGCGCAGCCAGGGCCCGTTCACGTCGTGGGCCTCGGAGGTCTCCTCGACCGGCTCCGAGTGTCCGTAGTCGTAGAGGTCGCCGATCCAGGAGTCGTCGCGGCTGCGAGTGTGGCGGACGTTGCGAATGGTGTGCTGCGCGAAGGCACCCGCCTGGACGATCAGCGTGTGGTCCGCGGTCGGGTCGAGATTCACCAGTTCCACGACAGTCGCCTGCGGGTCGATGCTGGAGACCAGGGCCGCGACCGAGGGCGGCAGGCCCGGCCGGCGGGAGTCGGCGTCGTAGTAGCGCACCCGCGCCTGCTGCAGTCCGCCGTTGTAGAGGACCTGCGGACCACCCCAGGTCAGCTGCACCAGCGCCTCGGTGACCACCGGGTTGGTCAGCTGCCACAGGTGGATGTCGGCCTCGGCGACCTCCAGGCCGCGATAGCGTTCCATTCGCTGCATCCGGTGCCGCACCTGCGCCTGGGCGGCCGCGAGGATCCGCTCGGGATAGTCCGGGTCGTCGCCGGAGAGATAGGCGAACCAGGACTCCTCATGGTGCGCCTCCTCCTTGCTGCGGAAGGGGCGCACCGTGCGCCAGTCGATGCCGCTGGCCTCGCGCAGCCGTTCGATCCGTGCGCGGTCGGCGTCTGCGGCGGTGTGGTGCCACAGCGCGACGGGCACCGGCAGGGTCATCGGGTTGTAGTCGAACCAGCCCTCGTCGCCACGTCGGAAGGGGACGTGCAGGGTAGGCGTGTGCACGTCCTCGCGCAACTGCGCGACCCACTTGGACTGGAGGCTGGAGTCGGCCTCGGTAAAGGGCATCACCTTGCCGCGGGCGATCATCTCGTCGAGCGCGGGGCGCACCAGGTCGAGGTAGGAGTCGTCGCCGGTGGCCTCGGCTGCGGCCAGTGCGGCGACCGTGGCGGCGTGTCCGACGCTATGCCAGCCGTGTGGCCAGGACCAGCCGTAGTGGCCGCCGTAGGGGCGTCCTTCGTGCAGGCCACCGACGGTGCCGTCCGGGGCGACGTTGTCCGGGAGTACTCCGCCGGCGGCCGCCGCGCGCTCGCGCCACGCGCCGACGTACTCGGCTATCCAGTCCCGGTAGCGGGTGTCGCCCGAGAGGATCAGCGCGTTGAGCACGAGTCCGCTGGCGGCGAGGTTGACCGCGGTGTCACCCCGGCCCATGCGGCGGCGCATCTGCTCACCGAGGCGCGGGTCGCTCTCCAGCGGCGGGCTCTCTCCGTCGGCGAGGATCCAGTTGAGCGGGAAGCCGTACATCTGCGCTTCCTGCGGCAGCCAGGGATAGGCGTCGCCGTCGGACAGGCCTTCGCGCTCGGGATCGCTGCCGTTGTGAGGACGGGTGATGATGCGGTGCTCGGGGTCGTAGTTGCCGTGTGCCGGGTCGACGTAGAGCTCGGCGAACCGCAGTGCTCGCTCGGTCCAGCGCTTTGGGGCGGCCATGCACAGGAAGTAGAACAGCAGCAGGCTCTCGCTCTGGTGGAACCAGTCGTAGCCGCGCTCGTACTCGTCCTTGAGCATGCCCAGCTCGGTGAGCTGGCGGGTCACGCCTTCCCAGTGCCGCTCCGACTCGGCCAGCAGGTCGTCTGCGCCGCCGAGCAGGTAGAGCTGCGGCCAGTTGAAGAAGGTCTCGTAGAAGTCGTCCACGCCGTCGCGCGTGGTCAGCTGCCCGTCGTAGTTCAGACGTCCGTCCGGCCCGGTGAAATCGCGGGCGAAGCGCCGCCAGACCTGGTCGAGCAGGTCGAACAGCTGGCGCTGCGCCGTCGCCCAGCCCGGCGGTTCGAGGAGTGGCACCGAGGCCATGATGACGGGGTCCATGGGACGGTTCTCCGTTTCGGGCGGTGCGGCACCCGCACCCGGCGGCGATGCGGGCGGGCGTGGTGACGCGGTGGGGACGTGTCGTGGTGAGTCCGGTCGCTCAGTCCTTGGTGGCGCCGGCGAGCATGCCCGCGACCAGGAAGCGCTGGGAGAGGAGGAAGACCACGAGCACAGGAACGATGGCCAGCAGGGTGGCGAGGGCGAGCTCCGGCCGCTGGACGGCAAGCGATCCCACCGTCGGGTTGAACTGCGGCACGTCGTTCAGGAGAGTGCCGAGCCCCACCTGGACGGGGAACTGGTCGCTCTGCGGCAGTAGCACGTACGGCAGGAAGTAGTTGGTCCAGTTGGCGACGAAGCTGAAAAAGCCCACGAGCGCGACGACGGGTGTGGCCAGAGGCAGCGCGACCCGACGAAAGGTGCCGAACTCCGAGCAGCCGTCGAGCCGTGCGGCCTCCAGCAGCGACCGGGGAATGGCCGTACTGAAGTAGATGTACGCCAGGTAGACCCCGAACGGGTAGAACGAGTAGGGCAGGATGACCGACCACATCGAGCCGATCAGGTGCACCGCGTTCATCTCCAGGAACAGCGGTACCACCAGCGTCGCGCTCGGCATCAGCATGACCACGAGCGTCGCCACCAGCAGCGTGTGCCGACCGCGGAACTCGGTAAGGGCAAGGGCGTAGCCCGCCGGGATGGCGACCACCAGGGTGATGGCGAGCGCGAGGAACGTGTACAGCGCGGAATTGCGCAGCCACAGGAAGAACGTGTCGCCCTGATAGCCCGTCAGCGTGTTCCAGTTGGCCCGCAGGGCGTGGAAGGAGCCGAACGACAGCGGGTTGGAGTGCACGAGCTGGTCGTCGGTCTTCGTCGCGGCCAGCACCAGCCACAGCACCGGCAGGACGAAGAAGACCGCGAAGAGAAGCAGTACCAGGGTGGTGAGCGGGTTTTTCAGAGCGCGTCGCGCGGGGTTGTGGAAGTCAGTCCGCATCGAAGAACCCCGATCTGGCGACGAACACCGCGGCGACCCCGAGTCCGAGCAGGAGCAGTTCGACCGAGACGGCGGCAGCGGTGTTGACGTTGTTGTTCTGGAAGGCGAAGTCGTAGGAGAGCTGGTTGAGCGAGTAGTCCCGCCCCGCCACTCCGACGCTCGCCTGCGAGAGCAGCTGCGGCTCGACGAACAGCTGTGTGCCACCCGCGAAGGCGAGGATGACCATGTAGACGATCCACTTGCGCAGCATCGGGATCTGAATGCGCCGGGCGGTCTGCCACGGGCCGGCGCCGTCGATGCGCGCAGCTTCGAGGATGTCCGGCGCGATGTTGTTGAGAGCGCCGTACATCACCAGGATCCAGCCGCCCGCGCCGGTCCAGAACGCGATGAGGGTGAACAGGAGCGGCAGCCCCCCGGGGGCCACGACGTCGTCGAAGGTGGTCAGGCCCAGAGCGCGCAGCAGGAAGGCGACGGGGCTGACCGTCGGGTCCAGGATGAACAACCACACCATGACGCTCGCCGCGCCGGCCAGGGCTCCGGGGAGGTAGTACACGAACCGCAGAGCCTTGCTGAGGCCTCGGGACGCGAGCCGGTGCAGCAGCAGCGCGAGCCCGACGACCAAGATCACCAGGGAGGCGAGCCAGAAGACGAGGTAGAGCGCCACGTGTTCGACGGCCGGCAGGAACCGGAAGTCGTCCGCCGCGCCGGTGAAGTTCGAGAACCCGGCGAAGGTGTCTCCGGCGGTGGTGAAGGCGAAGTAGATCGCGTAGACGGTCGGGACGACGCCGAACGCGATCAGCAATAGCACATACAGGGCGACGAAGCCGTGCCCGGCCCGGACGGGCCAGAGCGTGCGTCGCCTGGCGCGCTCCGACCCGACCCGGTTGTCTTCCGTCATGTTCACCGGCTGACCTTGTATCCGTCGGCCTGCGCGTAGTTGGATATCGCTGTCTGCCAGGCCGGCAGCAGCGAGACGATGCTCTTGCCCGCCGTCATGCCGGGGGTGATGGTCGCCGCCCAGATCGCCTCCTGGCTGTACTGCGGGTAACCCCAGCCCGGCCAGATCTGGTTTGCGGCGCTCTGCAGGGTTGGGGAGACGTCGTTGGCGTAGTACCCGGACGTGCTCTGGGCCTTCAGCCAGGTCTTGGCCGCTGGCGCGTAGGCGGGGTATCCCGGGGCGATTTTGCCCTGGTAGTCGTCGGAGGTCGTCACCCACTTCAGGAACGCGGTCGCGTCCTTGAGGTTCTTGCTGTGTGCGGACAGCAGCCAGGTACCGCCGCCGACGTTGCCGACCGACGGACTGGTGTCGCCGGCCCACTGCGGCATCGGCGCGGCCGCGATCTGGCCCTTGGGGGTCTTGAAGGTGCCCTGGAACAGCGCGCCGCCGAACCAGGAGGGGCCGGGCAGCATGAGGATCTTGTCCGCGTCGTTCTTGTCGAAGTCCGCGCTGAACACGCTGCTGGTGGACATGGTGTGGGCCTTGACAAGGGTGTCCAGCAGCGAGGCCATCTTGGTGCACTCGGCGCTGCTGGTGTTCACCGTGGCAGCCTTCGGCCCGGTGACCAGGTTGGCGCCGCACTTGCTCGCCCACATGTAGATCTCCGGCGTGAAGGTGTCACCGGCCGAGCCGACCAGGTAACCCGGGTGCTCGGCGGCGACCTTCTGGCCCAGGGCCCGGTACTGCTCCCAGGTGGTCGGCACCTGGTAGCCCCACTTCCTCATCAGCGAAGCGTTGTACCACAGAGCCGTCTGTGACAGGTCGTTGCGCAGACAGTAGAGCGTTCCGCCGACGGTGCACGGCGCATTGGCGCCCCTCGCCCAGTTGTCCAGGGTGGACTGAGGTATCAGGCCCTTGTTCAGCGGGGCGGTGAAGCCGGACTGGACCGCCCAGGTGCTCTCGTTGTCCTGGGAGCTGAAGACCACGTCTGGCCAGCCGCTGCCGGTGCGGTTGAACAGGCTCACCTTGGTCTGCAGGTAGTTCGAGCCGTTGGAGTCCCCGTCGTAGGTGACGATGTCCATTTTCACCTGAGGGTTTTCCTTCTGATACAGCTGCGCTGCGGCCAAGCGGGTCGAGTCCACCCACACGGTCAGGGTGCCGCCGGTCTGGGCGGCGGGCGAGAAGCTGGACGGCCCGCCCGCCGTGGCTCCGCCCGTACCCCCGCCACAGGCGGTCGCGGCGCCAAGGGCAAGAGTGACCACGGCGGTGGCGAGAGCGACGCGTGCCCGGCCGCTCCTTGCTCTGCCGGCGTCGGCTCCTCGGGATGTGCGTGTCATGGAGGACTCCACTGCGTCGGGGTGCGGACATATCCGACTGGACAGGCGGGCTCTGACAACCGAAATGTGTATGACTCAAACTGCGCCCGCTGCTTCCTGCTGTGGGGAGCGACTCGCACCGGCTGGCAGGCCAGCGGGTCACCGTGATGTGACATCAGAGCCGGTAGTCGCCGGGTGCGTCAAGAGAATGTGCGGGCCTATTTCCGTGACGTTACGGCTGCGTCTCCTCGGCTCCTGACGTCGCCCCAGGTTGGAGCATCAGCACCGCTTTAGTGGTGAAAATGAGTCGTACTTATCCAGGGATCCCAAGGCGGTAGAAGGTATGCTCTTGTGCGGCGGAGGCAGTCGGTCATGCTGAACGTGGCCCTGACGAAGGAGAAGCACCCGGTGGACGGCGCGCCATCAGAGAGGGCATCGGATGCGCGACCGGGTGCCCCGGCAGCGAAGGGCGCCGCATACCGGCCCGGTTACGAAGTCGTCTCGGAGCAGATCCTCAAGCTGATCGCGGCGAGGCAGCTGCAACCGGGCGACCGGATGCCGACGGAGAACGAGCTGGCCTCGTCGCTGGGTACCAGCAGGACGGTCGTGCGCGAGGCGGTGAAGATCCTCTCGGCGATCGGCCGGGTCCGCGCCCAGAAGGGGCGGGGACTCTACGTCGCGGACGATGAGGGCATGCTCGGCTCGTCGCGCTGGGGCGGATTCTTCATGCCGACGGACCTCGACCAGATCTTCATGCTCTTCGAGTTCCGCCGCGTGCAGGAGACGGCCGCAAGCCGGCTCGCCGCGACCCGCGCCATCCCGGCGGAGCTGCGGGCGATCAAGGACGCCATGGATCTGTGCCGGGAGGGGCACGAGACGGGCCGCGACGCGCTCTTCGACCAGGGCGACGACGCGTTCCATCTCGGCGTCGCCGAGGCCTCGCACAACCCCTTCCTCGTCGCCGCCGTCCGCGAGGCCCGGCGGCTGCAGCGTCAGTCCAACACCATCGGCATGCACGGAGCGCTCGGCGACCACGCCAAGGACGCGATCGTGGAGCACGCCGCCATCTACGGCGCGATCCGCGACGGCGACCCGGACGCCGCGGCGGAGGCGACCAACGTTCATCTGGACAAGACGCTCGAGGACTACCGGCGAGAGATCCAGCGCCGCGTCTTCGGCTCGGGTTCGACCGAGAGCTGTTGACCCCTTCAGTGGTTGTGGACCGCTGGCGCGATCTTCGACAGTGATCACGGAGCGGCAGTACGCTTCACGTCAATTCGCCGACCTCTGCGCCGAGTCGAGTGTCATCCAGTCCATGGGCGCGGTCGGCACGAGCGCGAACAACACCGCCTGCGAGTCCTTCCGCGCCTCTCTGAAGGACTCCGTCGACCGATTCGCTGAATCGCTGTTCTGATCTTGGACGGTGGGCCAGTCTGGTGAGCACCAGCTCCAACTCGCGCGGAAGTTAGGAGGACTTGGCGATGTCGCTGCGTCCGGTTGCTGTCCCGCCTGTTCCCGAGATGAATGATTCCAAGGGGTGGCTGCGGACGTGAGGCGAGGGAGACCAAGGTCAGGATGTGACGCCAGACTTGGACTCCCTCGCGACCGCACTCTATGTGAAGACCGACGACCTGTTGAAGGATTCGCCGCAGCTCGCTCCGCGGCGTCCGGCGGTCGGTAAATCGCCGCGGCTCAGCGATGCCGGGCTGGAAGCGCTGGCGATGCTGGGCTTCACCTCCGAGGCCAGGGGGCCTCCGAGACGGCAAAAACCCTCACTCTCGTGATATCCGAACGCGCCACCAACGCCCTGCGCCACGCGGCGGCCGTTCCACCCTCCAACTCGGCGCCACCGCCGATGCGGTGCACGTCGCCGTCACCGCCCTCAACCCGTCATCCCCGCGGGAACGCGCCCCCGATTTCAAGGGTGGCGCCGGCGGGTTCGGATGGCCCATGGTCCGCCACCTCACCAGCGAGGCGACCATCACTCCCGCTCCCGGGCGAGGCAAGCCATCCATGCCCGCCTGCCACGGTGGCAGCGCGGCCAAGGGCTCGGGCCGGTCGGACGGAGCCTGCCGCGTGAGGTCCGACGTCGCACATGGAGTTCTACATCGGTCAGTCGGGGGCGGCATCTGTGGCTTTGGCGGAGTCCGTAAGAGCGTCGAGTCGGGCGGCGAGGCCGGGGTGGCTCGTGGTCAGGTGGGGGCGAGTGGCACTCAGGGGGCGGATGAGGGCGGCGGGGTCGTCGTCGGCGAGGGCCGCGTGGAGCTGCCTGAGCGGGGAACGCGCGGCGGCCGGAAGGTCGGTGAGGGCGGTGATCTGGCCGGCGATGCGGCGCAGGTCGGCGGCGTTGCGGCGGGCCCATGTGGCGGCGCTGCGTTCGGCGGCGCGGTGTTCGCGGGTTGCCCGGACGCGTTGTTCGCCGGTGGCGCCGACGGGTCCGGGCCGACCCCGCAGGTAGCGGCGTTCGGCGGCCTGGCGGCTGGCGACGCCGAGGGGGTGAGCGAGGTCGGCCCAGCTGGCGCCTGCGTGGCGGGCGGTTTCGATCAGGCCGGTTTCCCATCCGGCGAGCTGCTCGCGCACCTGTCGCAGCAGCAGCAGGGAGGCCAGGGCCTGCTCAGGGCCGGCGTCGGGGACGTCGGGGGAGCCGGGGGCTGCATGCCGGGCGTCGCGCAGGGCGTGGTCGATGGCGTGCAGGGCCGCCGCGGCGGCGAGAAACGATGCCGGGCTCTGAGCGCCGGCGCTGGAAGGGGCCGGCTGGTCGGCTGCTGTCACGGGCACCTCCCTCGGGCTGTCATCTTTCCGACGACGCTCTTGTTTGTCATCCATTGGATGACATGTTACAACGGTTTCAGTGAGGCGCATTGGCAGCAACTGCCCGAACCTTCTGGAGGTGTTTTCGATGTTGATGCGCACCGACCCCTTCCGTGAGCTCGACAGGCTGGCCCAGCAGCTGATCGGCCCGGGCACCTGGTCGCGGCCGTCCGCGATGGCGATGGACGCCTACCGCGAGGGGCACGAGTACGTGGTGGCCTTCGACCTCCCCGGTGTCAGCGCGGACGCGATCGACATCGACGTCGAACGCAACATGCTGACCGTCAAGGCTGAACGCCGGCCCGCGGCCAAGGGCGAGGACGTACAGATGGAACTCTCCGAGCGGCCGCTGGGCGTCTTCTCCCGCCAGATCGTGCTCGCTGACACGCTGGACACCGAGCAGATCAAGGCCGACTACGACGCCGGGGTGCTCACCCTGCGCATCCCGATCGCCGAGCGCGCCAAGCCTCGCAAGATCTCCATCGGCTCGGGATCCGACCGCAAGGAGATCTCCGGCTGAGCCGGACGATGCGGGCCGAACGGCGGCGGAGGACGGGCAACCGATCTCTCCCTCACCCCGTCCTCCGCACCCCACGGGACGGAGACTGGAAGAAGGGTGGCGATGGACGTGACCCTGCGACAGGAAGCGTTCCTGGAACATGTGAAGGAACGCGGCGAGTACGACAGCCTGCCAGAAGCAGAACGCGCGGCCCGCGTGGTGCTCGCCCTGCTCGGCGCACACCTGGTCGGCCAGGTACGCGCCGAGCTGGCAGCGCGCCTGCCGGAGGACTTCGCCCTCATCCTGATCAACCCGCTGCAAAGCAGAGAGCCCCTGCCACCGGAGCGGTTCCTGCGCGCGACCGCCGCCTGGATCGAAGGGGCCACCGAGCAGACCGCCGCCTGGGACGTCAGCGCCGTCCTCAGCACGGTCGCCGACGCGACCGGCGACGATCTGCTGGGCCAGATCCTGCTCCAGCTCCCCGCCGGCTACGACCTCCTCTTCGGCCACCCCCCAGCACGCCTGACCACCCACACCCCGGTGCCCCCGCACAGGCACCACGACCTTCGGCGACAGAAAGGGCAACGACCACAGTGATGACCGACCCGCGTGCACCGCTCCAGCACACACCCGTGATGACGTACGAGCAGCTGCTGGAGAAGGTCCGCTACGAAGGCGCCTACCCCACCCGGGAACGAGCCGAGGAAGCCGTCCGCCTGGTCCTCGCAGGACTCGGACGCCAGCTGACGGGCGACGAACGCGTCGAACTCGCCGGCCGCCTCCCCTTCGAAGCCGCAACGATCCTCACCGCACAGATCCCCGCCGCCCAGCCCCTGACCGGCTGGGCCTTCGTCAAAGACCTCGCTGCCCGCACCGGCGACACCCTGGGCACCACCCGCTGGGACACCGGGTCCGTCCTCTGCGCCGTCGCGGCCCTGGCCGGCCCCGGCCTCCTCACCCGCATCCTGCACCAGCTCCCCTCCGGCTACGCCCTGTTGTTCGGCCGCGCCGAACTCACCCAAGCCGCATAGACGGCCAACGTTCTGCTGAACATGCTGAAGTCGGTGGGCCTGCAGGGGTCCTGAGCCTTTACGCTGGGCGGAGCCGTCCCGGTAGCGTCCCCCGTGCCACCGGGACGGCTTGTGTGTCCGGGCGACGATAGGGGTCACTTTCTCGTCTACGGCAACCATGGTTGGCGCTGAGATTGATCAAGACCGTTGCCGGTCCTTGACGCGCCTAGGATTGCGAGGGTGACGGCAAGAATCAGTGACATCGAGAAGGCGGCCGGTGTGCTGCGCGCCGGCGGCCTGGTGGCTCTCCCGACCGAGACCGTCTACGGACTGGGCGCCAACGCCGAGGACCCTACCGCCGTCGCGCGCATCTTCCAGGTCAAGGGCCGCCCGCCCTCCCACCCGCTGATCGTCCACATCGGCGGCGCGAAGCTGCTGGACGACTGGGTCCAGGAGGTGTCCGCGACGGCCCGGCTGCTGGCCGAACGCTTCTGGCCGGGGCCCCTCACACTGGTCCTGCGGCGCGGTCGCCGGGTGCCCCTGCAGGCGACGGGTGGCTTGGAGACGGTGGCCGTGCGCGTGCCCGACCACCCCGTTGCCCTCGCACTGCTGTCGGCCTTCGGCGGCGGTGTCACGGCCCCGTCCGCCAACCGCTTCGGCTCGGTCAGCCCCACGACCGCGGACGACGTCCGTGCCGAGCTTGGAGACGCCGTCGACTTCGTGCTGGACGGCGGGCCCTGCGAGGTCGGTGTCGAGTCGACCATCGTCGATGTCACGGGCGAGATCCCGACCATCCTGCGGCCGGGCGGGGTGACGCGCGAGGACCTCGAAGCAGTGCTGGGGTGCCCGCTCGCGGTCCCCTCGACCAGCCGGATCCGGGTGCCGGGCCAGCATCCGTCCCACTACGCGCCGCGTGCGCAGGTCGTCCTCGTCGAGCAGGAGAAGGTCGTCGCCGAGGCGGAGCTGGCGCAGGAGCTGGGGCACCGGGTGGGCGTCTTTCTGCCTGCCGCCTTCGCCGACGCGGAGGTGAAGGCGCACGCGGTGGTGCAGGTCCCCGGTTCGATGGGCGCCTATGCGCGCGGGCTGTACGGGTTCCTGCGCGAACTCGACCAGCAAGGGTGCGACCTCATCGTCGCTTCCTTGCCGGTGGAGGAGGGGCTGGGACTGGCCATCGCCAACCGGCTCCGCCGCGCCGCGGGGCCCCGAACCCCCGTGTGACCAGCGCCGACGCCCCTACCGCTCCCGGGTGCGGCCTGGCGTCGTGGCAGATTCGGCTGAGCTTCCGCGGGTCTGGCAGGCCGTGCACAGTTCGCGCCGCCCGTCGTCGGGGACGAGCGTGCCCCCATCCCCCCGGCACCCCTCACAGTCCGCGGCCCGCGCCAGGCCGGCGTGGGGAGGGCGGTGCCGGGCGCGTGGTCGGCTCCGTGAGCCATCGGGTAGTGCCCTTCGGGATGATCGAGCGGTGAACGCGGTGGGTCCCCAACCAGGTTTACGGGTCTGCTGCGACCGGGGGAAATCCCCTAGGGGCAGCCACGGCCGGGATGGTCAGGACGCGGCGGGGACCGCCGCATCGAGGCCGCGAGAGGCGACGAGCTGTGCACTGCCGTCGGCCAGCCGGTAGGACAGCCCCACCACACCGAGGCGGCCGGCGGCCACCCGCTCGGCCAGGACGCGGGAGCGTTCGAGCAGCAGGTCCACGGTGTGCTCGATGTGCTCGGCCAGGATCTCTTCGGCCTGGTCGCGCCCGGCGGCGCGGGCTGCCAGCACGCTCGGCGTCACCCGTTCGACAACATCACGGACGAAGCCGCCGGGCACCCTGCCACCGTCGGCTGCCGCACGGGCGGCTGCGATGGCCCCGCACGAGTCGTGCCCGAGCACGACGACGAGCGGGGCGTCGAGCACGCTCACCCCGTACTCGACGGAACCGAGGACTTCTGCACCGGCGACATGCCCCGCGGTGCGCACCACGAACAGGTCGCCCAGGCCGCGGTCGAAGATGATCTCAGCGGCCAGCCGGGAGTCGGAACACCCGAACAGCACGGCGAAGGGCTGCTGGGACGGTGCGATCTCGGTGCGGCGTATGGCGTCCTGGTTCGGGTGCTCGGGGGCGCCTGAGACAAAGCGCTGGTTACCGGCCATGAGCAATTCGAAGGCGTCGCGGGGCGTCGGGTTCAGGATCTCGGTCATGGCGGCAGCCTACGAGCAGGCACCAGCCGTCGCACCGCCTGGTCCCGCCAGAGGCCGCCGAAGCGGGCCACGCTGACGGCCTTGTCATCACCCCCAGGCGCCGGGCGAAGGCGGCCTTGGTGCGGAACCCCAGCGCGCGACGGTGCTGCCCCGCTGTTCCCCGAGGCCGGATATACCCATGCCTCAAGACAGGTTGGCTTCGTGCGCGGCAGAGCAGCGTTTTAGGCCCTCCGGCTTGGGTGTCTGCGACACGCCCCCTCGCCCCGCATCATCGGGAAGTGCCGGCTACCGACTCCAGCAGTCATGGCTGGGGCTCCACCCCGACAGGGTGGAGCCCCAACCCGTGACACCGCCGGAGTGTCAGCGTTTGAAGACGTCCTTGATGTTTTCCTTGGCCTGCCGGGCGTGGCCGGTGGACTTCTCTGCCTGTCCCTCGGCGGTCACGCGCTCGTTGCCGACCGCGTGCCCCATCGCCTTCTTGACCTTGCCCTTGGCCTGCTCGGCCAGCGCCTTGGCCTTCTCACCAGCGGTCATGACGGATCTGCCTCCTCTAACGATGTCGTCTTTGGGGGTAAGCACCGTCTGCCCGGGGCCGGCCTTCATAAACGAGGCGTTCGGTGCGCATGCTCGAGGACCGGGAGGGCAAACGGAGCGTCAGGAGGTTGAGAAGATGGTTCCGCTGTTGCTTGTTCTGCTTCTCGCGCTGCTTTTGTTCGGTGCGGGTTTCGCGCTGAAGATCCTCTGGTGGGTTGCGGTCGTCGTGCTGGTGGTGTGGCTGCTCGGCTTTGTGATGCGCTCGGCCAGTCCCGGCGGCGGTCGGAGCCGCTGGTACAGGTGGTGACCTGGGAGCACTTTTTGCGTGCATGGTGAGGGCTCGGCCGGACGACATCCGGCTGGGCCCTTCCTTCAGGTTCGGCCGCGTGCGAGTAACGAGCACAACGAAAAGGTGGTCCTGAAGCAGCCCCCGGAGGGAGCCGCACGGGCTGCCTGGTTTGCTTGCGAGATCGAAGGGCAGGCGGGCTTTCGTGCTTCGGATCGGAGGCGCACGCCTAGTAGTGCTTCGTTACGTCGGGTGATCTCGCCTGGTGGTAGCTATCGTCCTGGTATGAGGCCGGGGGAAGTGGAACGGCTCCGGGGTGAGTTATCGGAGTTCGTCGCGGATGTGTTCGCTTCGGTGCCGCAGCGGGATCAGCGGCGGTGGGGCGAGTGCTGTCTGCGGGGTCTGATGCTGGACAGCCGTCAGAAGTCGATCCAGGGGGCTTCGAGCGAGTGGGGACGCCGGAGCCGGTGCTGCGGCGAACGTGCGGTGGCTGTCGCGCCACCGCCACCCCCGCTGCCGACAGCGTCCGGTCGCGGTCCGGCTGATGGAGGAAACAAGGTCTTCGCTCACGTGCCGGTGCGTGTTGGGTGGCCGATCAGCCGGTGTCCCCGGCCTGTGCCCTGGTGCGCCCCTGCGTGTGCTCTGGCACGGTGCGGCGGCAAGGGGCTCTGCTGGCTTCGAGGAAGTGGCCCGGGTCCCAGTCCATGTCGGGTATGCCGACGGCGCGGGCGTCCCGTGTCGCGCTTGACCACCGGCAAGGAGTCAAATGACCGCTGAAGTCACCATTCCGAGCATCGACATCCCCTTTGCCCCCTCGCGGACGAACCCCCTGGGAGGCCGGCTACACCCCGCCACGCTGGAGTGGACACGTGACTTCGGCCTCGTGACCACCGAAACGGCCGCCGGGCGTCTGAGGAGATACCAGGTCGATGTGATCGTTTCCTACTACGCTCCCACTGTCGACGACTGGCCCGCGTTGCGGCTGTTCACCGACTGGATGGCCTGGGCGGCCCTGTTCGAAGACCAGATCGACGAAGCCACCGCAGGTCTGCGCCCCGACTTTCTCGCCCCGGTCCTGGACGACTTGCGCGCCGTCCTCCTCGGCGAGACCGGCTCGCAGGCCCGGCCGAACCCCGCCAGGGAGGCTTTGGCTGACCCTGTGGCGACGCACTGTATGTGACAGCCCGCTGTCGTGGCGCCGGCGCTTCTATGAGCACATGTCCGATGCGTTCCGCTGCCAGCTGCGCGCCTCGGTCCACCGGGCCACTCGAACGCCGATGGACGTCGCCACCTGTCTCGATCTCCGCGGCAGGCTGGGCTGGGTCGCTTTCGCACACGACCTTCAACACCACATCCACCGCGTATGGCTCCCTGACACCGTGTACTGCCCCACGCCGTACCAGGCTCTGCTGTGGAGCGCGGCCGACATCATCATGTGGACCAACGACCTCGTCAGCTACACCAGGGAGGCGGCTTCCGCAGAGACGAGCAACCTGGCACTGGCCCTTCAAGCCGAACTCGGCCTTACCCCTCAGCAGACGGTGGACGAGGTCCACCGCATGATCGCCGAGAAGGTCCAGGACTTCCTCAAGGCGGGCCGGGAACTGCCCGGTCTCGTCCGTTCGCTGGGCCTGTCCGACGACGTCCGGCTGGTTGCCGAGCAGTGCCTCGCACACCTGCGCACGCTGGTCCGTGGAACCCACGACTGGCACGTGAGCTGCGAGCGGTACCGCCCCGGCGGCGATGGAGCAGCGGACCGGCACGGCTTCGACGACCTCTTCGGGGTCGCTCACGATGTGAGGTGACCCCTGTGGTACTCCAGGGGTCACCTCACAGTTTCCGTCACTCCCAGAGGGGCGACTCCTCCGGCCCGCCAAGGTTGACGCCGGCTACATCGGCCATCTGCCTTGCCCCTCCGAACATTGAGAAGCGCCTATGGCTCTCAGACAGAAATTTGATATGCCAGCTATCCGACTGGTCTCAGCGCCCGCGCGAGCGCGTCGACGGTCACGCCGACGATCGCCCGGAGTTGCTCCGGGCTCGACCCGGCCCTGCCCATCACCGCGAGAGACTGGTTCACGGCCGCTACGTGTACGGCGAAGTCCTCGGCGTTCTCGTCGGACATTCCGCCGGCCTTCAGCGCGGTGCGCAGGCGCGGGCGCTGGAGGCCGAACAACATTTTGACGTGCTCTGCGACGCTCGGGCTCAGCGCCGGACTCGCCATGACCGACTGGGCCATCAGGCATCCGTCGGGCACGGCGGGGTCGGCGATGCGCCCCAGGGTGACGTCGAAGAACGCACGGACGGCGGCGACGGGGTCCTCGGCCGCGCACGAGAGGGCGGCGTCGAACTTGTCGCCGTAGCACGTGGCGTAGCGATCCAGGCAGCGAAGGAAGAGCGCGTCCTTGTCGCCGAGCGAGGAGTAGATCGAGCTGCGGTTCAGGCCGGTCGCCCGGGACAGGTCGTCGAGCGAGGTGTCGGCGTAGCCGGAGCGCCAGAACTGGATCATCGCGGCGTCGAGCACCGTGTCCATGTCGAACTGCTTCTTGCCTGCCATGCGGCCCATGCTCCCATCTTGGACTGATCAGTTCAAGACGTGCTAGCGTCGAATCACGGTCCACCCGCCTCGATGGAGGATTCCCATGACCAACCCCGTCCCCGCGCACGACCTGCCCCTGCATGACCTGGCCGGATTCACGCACCGCTGGGTCGATGCCGACGGCGTCCGCCTGCACGCCGTCGATGGCGGTCGGCCGGACGGACCGGCCGTCGTCCTGCTCACCGGGTTCCCGCAGACGTGGTGGGCCTGGCGAAAGGTCATGCCTGCTCTCGCCGATCGGTTCCGGGTCATAGCGATCGACCGGCCGGGCCAAGGCCATTCCGAGCATCCGGAGCTCAGCTACGACACGCACACGGTCGCCGCGCACATCCAGGACGCCGTGGACGCTCTCGGCGTGCGGGACTACTGGCTCGCCGGGCACGACATCGGCGCCTGGGTCGCCTTCTCCCTCGCCCTGAACTACGAGAGCCGACTGCACGGGGTCGCGCTGCTCGACGCCGGAATCCCCGGTATCACCATGCCGGAAGCGATCCCCCTCGACCCGACTCTGGCGTTCAAGACCTGGCACTTCGCGTTCCACGTGGTGCCCGATCTTCCCGAGACGCTGATAGCCGGCCGCGAGCGGGAGTACATCAGCTGGTTCCTGAAGACCAAGTCCCTCGCGCCCGACGCGTTCGAGGAAGCAGAGCTCGACCACTACGGCGCGGCCCTCGCCGTCGATGGCGGCCTGCGCGCCGGCCTTGCCTACTACCGCGACGCCGCCGAGTCCGCGCGCAAGAACCGCGCGGCACTCGAGCAACGGCGACTGACCGCGCCCGTCCTCGCAATCTCCAGCAGCCACGGCTCGATCCCGGACATGGCGGCCTCCATCAGCCCGTGGGCCGAGAACGTGACCGGCGTCATCGTGCCCGACGCCGGTCACTACATCCCCGAGGAGCAGCCCGAGGCCGTCGCCGCCGCCCTCACCGACTTCTTCAGCGGCCGTTAGTGCTCTAGCAGGAGGGCAATCCCCATTGCCGTCGGGGGCCCGTCAGTTACGGGCCCGCCCCGTGCGCCTACGGACGTGCCGCGAACCGCCCGTCGCCCCGCTTGTGCAGCCAGCCCCGGGCGGCGAGCTTGGTCATCTTCGCCCGCAAAGGTTCCAGCTTGCCGCGTACCGAGGCGTCCAGCCCCAGCCGCTCGCCGACCGCCCTGACCTGCACCGGGCCGTCCGCCTCCCGCACGATCGCCAGGATCTTGCGGTAGTCGCCGGGCAGCCCACCCTCGTCGGCTGCGTCGCCGCGGTGCGGGATGAGCAGGACTGCCCGCCCGGCCACCTTCGCCGCCCGATGATCTACACCATGGTCATCGGCCGCCGACCACCACGAGTGCCCAACTCGCCATTCACACCAGACCCGTGACCTGCGACTTCACGATGCACACCGCTCAATGGCGAACCCGGCAAACCATCCGCAGCGACGCGTACACACGCGATCAGTTCATCTCGCCGGCTGAGAACGCATCAGCCCTGCCCCTAAACCCCATCAACACTCACCACAAAGGGTCCGTCAGTAAGCTGACAGACCCTCATGAACGATCGAGTTCAGGCTCCTCTGGTTCGGACTGTGAGCCGGGGGAGCCTTGTGGTTGGTGTGGCGTCTGAGCGGTTCGGAAGGGATGGGGCGGGACATGTGTCACTGCCGCCTGTGGCGGGCCATGCACATTGAGCCGGGCGTAGGCATCGGGAAGGCGTTCGGGTGACTGAAACTGAGGACGACTGCTGGCGTCACCCCGTTTCGCGGACAACAGCCCCACGGAGATCAAATCAGCATGACGATTCTCTGTGGGGTGCCCTGCATCGTCATGGTTTCATGCCTCCTCGTCTTCATACTCGTCTTCGTATTCGTCTTCTGTTTCGTCCTCGGGGTATTCGTCCTCCGGTGCCTCTTCCTCTTCGTCTTCTTCGGGTTCTTCGTCCTCGTACTCGGCTTCTTCCTCTTCCAGTGCCTCTTCGTGCGTGCGCACCACCTCGCCCTGGCGGATCTCGCCGCGCCAGCCGTCGGCGTCCTCGTCCGAGAGGGTGACGTAGCGCTGGAAGTGTTTGGCGTCGAGCCGGAGTCGGCGGCCCTGGGCGCGCCAGATGTTGCCGGTTTTCTCGAAGAAGCCCGAAGGGTAGTACTCGACGACGAGCACGATGTGCGTGAGCGTGGGCGTGATCTCGTGGAAGCTGACGCAGCCTCGGGTGCTGCCTTTGGCGCCGTCCGAAGTCCACATGATGCGTTCGTCCGGGATCTGTTCTTGGATGGTGGCCTTCCAGGAACGGGTGGACGGACCCACCTTTACCTTCCAGTCACTGCTGGTTTCGTCACCTTGTGACACGCTGCGCACGCCTTTGGCGAAGGAGCTGAACTTCTCGAACCGGGTCCAGTGGTCGTAGGCGACGCGTACGGGGACGCCCACATCCAAATGCTCGATGATGGTCGTGACCTTGGGATTACCGGACTTGCTACCCTTGCCGCCGCCGAACAGGCTCGAAACCTTCTCGGCCGCGCTGTCCTTGATGTCTTTCGCCTTCTCGCCGATCAGGGCCTTGAGAGGTGAGTCCCCCTGGAGGACGCGGGCGCCGACTTTGGGGAGCACGCCGCCGTTCTCGGCCACGTCCAGCAACTGGTCGGTGAGGTCCTCCACTTTGGCGCCCGCCAGGTCCGCGAGATGCTCGACCTGCGCACCGGCGTAGTCGACGAGTTCGTCACGCAACCGGTCGAGGCCGGAGGGTTCGTCCCGCCCGGTCTTCTGTGCCGTCCTGGCCATGGCCTACCTCCGCCGCGTGGTGGACGCCCTTTTGGCCGCCGCCTTCTTCGGGGCGCTCTTCCTGGGGGCGGCTTTCTTCGCCGCGCTCTTCCTGGCCGGTGCGGCAGTCTTCCTCGCAGCGGCCTTTCTCGCTGGAGCCGCGGTTTTCTTGGCCGCGGTTTTCCTGGCCGGAGCCGCTCTTTTCGTGGTCGTCTTCTTCGCGGGCTGTGCCTTCTTGGCGGTGGTCTTACGCGCCGGCGCCTTTCGCGGCGTGGGGCGTGCGGACGGACGCTTGGCTGTGCGGCGGTGGCTGCGCGGCTCTTCCTGGGCGTCTTCAGCCCTGTGGCCGGGACGCCGACGCCTGGAGGTGGGCCTCTTGGCCCGGGGCTGTTCCTCTTCCTCTTCCGGCTCTTCTTCGCCGGGTTCCTCTTCCTCCCCGTCCTCTTCCTCTACGTTCTCGTACTCTTCTTCGGCCTCCGGCTCGTACTCGCCTTCCTCGCCTTGCTCTTGCCTCTCGCTTCCGATGCGTGAGGTCCGCTCGTGCAGGGCGTCCGCGAGGCCGCCGAGTTTGCGGTCGGCAGCTGCCGCTAGAGCCTTGCGGCCCGCGTCCTTGAATTCGCCTCGCACCTGCTCGTTGAGGTCGGCGACTTGGGGGATCTCCTGGAGCTTGCGGAGCCCGTCACTGAGCAGTTGCTGGGGTTCCAGGCCGAAACGGCGGCCCGCGAGATAGGTGGCCAGTCCGAAGGCGAGTCGCCCCTTCTTGGCCCGGCCGAGGACATAGCCGCCGGCGACTGCGGCAGCGAGAGCGATCTTCGTTGAATCGTTCATCGATCATTCCCTCCGGCGAGCCGCTGCGCGGTCGCACGGCGGCGCGCGGCCACCGGCGGCCCGTCGCGGCACACTTTCAAGGTGCATATGGTGAAATAGTACATTTGAGTGATGGGGGGTGCCGCTCCAGCAACGGAGTTGGGAACATGCCCGCCTCAGACAAGGACAGCACGGGGAGTGGCAGGCGCCCTTCCCACAGTGACGACACCACACGCCGTACCGGGCGCAGCCGGAAATCCGCCCGGCACTCGGCGGCCTGGGCCATGCGCTCCGCCGCCCGGCAACTGGAGGAACTCCTCGGACGCGCCCCCGAGTCGGTGTCGGCAATTAAGCCGACCGAGGAGGGGTGGGAGGCGGATGTCGAGGTACTCGAGCTGGAGCGAGTCCCCGAGACCACCAGCGTGCTCGGTACCTACCACGTCAGGCTGGACGCGGAGGGCGACCTGCTGGCGTACGAACGGACCCGCCGCTACACGCGCGGCCAGATCGACCGGCGTCGCTGATTTATGCACGTGGGGGTGGTGAAGGGAGGCGCCATGACTGTGGTGCCGCAGGGCGAAAGCAGCCTCTCGCGCGGTAGCACGAGCAGCCTGTACGACGTCCTGGACCTGATTCTGGACCGCGGCCTCGTCATAGACGTCTTCGTCCGTGTGTCCCTCGTCGGTATCGAGATACTCAAGATCGACGCCCGCATTGTCGTTGCCAGTGTGGACACCTACCTTCGCTTCGCCGAGGCCTGCAACCGCCTCGACCTCGAAACAGGTAGCAAACAGCCCACCCAGCTCACCGATCTCGTCGGCGAGATCACCGAAGGCGGGGCGGAGGGCAAGTCCAAGGGGGCTCTGACCGGCGCCGTCGAGGCCGTCAAGGACACCCTGACAGGTGACGGCGGTGAAGCGGATGACGCGGATGAAGACGAGGAGGACTACGGGGACGGCGAAGGTGAACAGGAGGAGCCCGAATACGAGGAGGAGCCCCGGCAGCAGCGTCGTCGACAGGCCAGGAGGGCTTCCCGGCGGCAGAGGGAGTGACCATGGCCGTCTACGTCTACTCCATCACTTCGAAGGACCACCCGATGCGGCTGGACGACCTCCACGGCGTCGGCGAGCCTTCCAGTCAACTGCGCACAGTGACAAACGGATCGCTGTGTGCGGTCGTCAGCGACGCACCCGAGGATCTGCGTGCCCGGCGACGTGATGTGCTGGCTCACCAGGAAGTCCAGGAGCGGCTGATGGCCGAGGGGGCCGTGCTGCCGCTGCAGTTCGGTATGACGGCCGAGAGTGACCAAGCCGTACGCGCAGCTCTGGAGGACAGGGCCGACGAATACCAGGAACGGCTGCGAAGCCTGGAAGGCGCCAGGGAGTACAACCTGAAGGTCTCCTGGGAGGAAGGGGCGCTGCTGCGCCGGATTCTGCTGGAGTCCGAGGAGGCCCGTGAACTGAACGCCGCCATTCGCGGCGGCAACGGCACCCCGCAGATGTCACTCGCGCTCGGCGAACTGGTCGCGGGGGAAGCCGAGGTTCGGCAACAGGCGCTCGCCACGGGCATCGTCGGGGCTCTGCGCCCGTACGCGCGCGACGAGACCCCCTCGCCCCCCGGCGGCCGTGACTTCCTGAACGTCTCCTTCCTGGTCCCTGCGGACGAGGAGGAAATGTTCCAAGCCGCGGGGATCAGACTGGCCAACCAACTGGGCGAGGAATGCGAGGTCCGACTACGCGGTCCTCTGCCCCCGTACAGTTTCGTCTGAGAGGCGCAGCTCATGGGCCTGCTGTCTCAGCTCCTCACCTTCCCGCTGGCGCCCGTGCGGGGCGTGGGCTGGGTTGTCGACCGGGTGATCGAGGCCGCCGAGCGGGAGTACTACGACCCCGAGCCCGTCGAGCGTGAACTGGCCGCGCTGGAGCGAGCACTGCTTGAGGGCCGCATCGATCAGAAGACCTTTGACGAGCATGAGGACCGGCTCCTCGACCGTCTGGAGGAGATCACAGCCTACTGGCGGGGCGACCCCGCTCCCTGAGGTGGAATCGAGGTGGCTGCGGTGTCGGAATCCCCCGCGAACCGGCTGAGCGCGTACCCGTCCAGGGCCACGGCCTCGTATGGCTATGGACAAGGCTCCTCCGCGAACCTGGCCGACATCCTCGAGCGCGTCCTGGACAAGGGGATCGTCATCGCCGGGGACATCCGGATCAATCTCCTGGACATCGAGTTGCTCACCGTCAAACTCCGGCTCATCGTCGCCTCCGTCGACAAAGCCAGGGAAATGGGAATTGACTGGTGGGAGCACGATCCGTCGCTTTCCTCCCGGCCTGGCGAGCGTGCGCTGGCCGAAGAGAACAGACGGTTGCACGCAGAGATCGAGACGCTGAAAGGCGAGCGTGAGCTGCCGCTGGACGAGGAGCGGACCGCCGCACTGCGCCGCCCGAGGTCCTCCACCACTCGACACCGGAACGGGGCTGCCGATGACTGAACCGGTCACCTATGCCTACGCCGTACTACGCACCGCAGACGGGCTTGCCGAGGCCCTGGGCGATGTGAAGGGCGTGGCGGGGGCGTCCGTTCGCCTGGTACGGGAAGAATTCGGGAGCGAACTGACGGCTGCTGTCAGTTCTGTGCCCGCCCAGGACTTCCAGGAGAGCGCCCTGCGACGCCATCTGGAGGACCTGGACTGGCTCGAGGCCGTCGCCCGCGCTCACCACGCGGTGATCGAGGCCCTGGCCGCACACACCACCGTCCTGCCCCTGCGGCTCGCCACGGTGTACCTGGACGACAAACGGGTGGGGACCATGCTGCGCGAGGAGGCGGACGGGCTCTCCCGCGCCCTTCGGCGGCTGGCAGGACATCTCGAATGGGGCGTGAAGATCTACGTGGAACCGCAGCCGGACGCACAGGCCACCGGTGAGGCGGGCGCGGTCGGCACGGCCGGCGGGCTCAGTCCGGGCCGGGCCTATCTGCGCGCTCGCCGCTCCCAGCGGCACTCGCGCGACGAGGCCTACAGGGCCGCCCGGCAGGCCGCCGAACGCGTCGAAGCGATCGGCCACACCATGGCGGCGGGTCACGCCCGGCACCGGGTACAGCAAGGAGAACTCGCCGCTGACGCCGGTGAGAACGTCGTCAACGACGCCTACCTCCTCTCGCGTGAGGCGGCGGCAGGCTTCCGCACGCGGGTGCTTGAGGTCGCCCAGGGACTGTCCGGCGTGCGGATCGACGTCACTGGACCCTGGGCGCCGTACTCCTTCGTCGCCCCGCCGGGCACGCAGTCATCCGCAACGGACCGGGCGCCATGAACGACGTGACGCACTCGCCCGAGGCCGAGCCGCTGGCGCAGCGCCAGGTGGCCCTCATCGACCTGCTCGACCGACTGCTGAGCGGCGGCGTCGTCCTCACCGGGGACGTGGTCCTGTCGATCGCCGACATCGACCTGGTGCGCATCTCACTGCGGGCCCTGATCGTCTCTGTGAGCGCCCAGAACCCGTCACCATGGATGACGCCGACACGCCCCGGGGAGGCGTCATGACGGGTGTGGTCGCCGGGGGCGGGCACACCGATCCGCCCGACCGTCTGGGCGAGATCGCCGAAGCGGCCGCCCGAGCCTGCCGGCTGCTGTCCGCGGTACCCGACGTCACCACACCGGCCCGTCCGTCACCGCGCCCCGCCCGCCGCATCAGCACCGACCCGGACACCGTCGAACGGGACCTGGTCCGGCTTGTCCTCACCCTGGTTGAACTGCTGCGGCAACTCATGGAGCGCCAGGCATTGCACCGTGTTGACCAGGGAGATCTCACCGAGGAGCAGGAAGAGCGGCTCGGTTCCACTCTCATGATCCTCCACGACCGGATGTCCGAGCTCTGCACCCGCTACGGCCTGACCATGGAGGACCTCAACTTGGACCTGGGCCCGCTCGGCCCCCTCCTTCCCCCTGATCCGCCTTGATCGCGCAAGTGACACCTTCCCTGAGCGGTCCCCCGGTCGTGATCACGCAATGGGTGCGACGCGTCCCTCACCGCAGTGACTGCTGTTTCCCTGCGAGATATGGGGTACCCGACGTGGGTGTCCACAACCTCCCATGGCTAGGAGAGTGAACGACGATGGCCGTAGAGAAGAAGGCCAAGGGCAAGATGGAAGAAGCCGCAGGCAAGACCAAAGAGGCGGTGGGACGCACCGTGGGCAACGAGCGGATGACAGCCGAAGGGCAGACGAAGAAGTCGAAGGGTGCAGCGCGTCAGGCCAAGGAGAAGGCCAAGGACGTATTCAAGCACTGATCAGGAAAGTCCTGGGCGGGATCCCTGAAATCCGGATCCCGCCCCTCTGTAGTCAAGTCGCACGTCACCAGTCTGATCCAGCAGGGCTCATGCCATGAAGAGGTCAGGATCGGAGGGGACGGCCAGGCCGGCAAAATCACCAGTAGTGACGTCGGCCGGCGACTGCGTGCCCCATGGACCCCATGGCCCACAAGGCGATTCCGACCACCGCCAGAATGAGGCCTATGGTCCACAGGATCGATATTCCTGTGACGAAACCGACTATGAGCAGAATGATCCCGAGTGCGATCATGGCGTGCCTCCTGCGGGTGGGTAACGGCTCCTTGTTCACGGGTTCCCGGAAAATGGTTCCTTTCATCGGCGGTGCGGGGAAAATCTGGAGCACACTCAATCCCTTCGTGGTGTCGATGGCCCGCCCGTTGGCGGCAGGGCGACCTCGTGAGCCGGCCCGTGAGGGCGCCTGGGTATCCATCGGCCTGTGACCGGGCCCCGTCGTCGGGCTTGGCCTTGTCCCCGACTGCCTCCCTAGGGGGAAGCAGCAGTGTTCGACGCTGGAGCGGCACTTCGGCCCTCAGCCGTCCTGCGCACGCGCCGAGTGACGTGCACCCGGTCTATGCATGCTCCTGGCTTTGGAGCATCGGGCGCCGGGTCCGGCCTCCGCGGGTGCGGTGCCGGGGGTGTCCGTCGGCCAGCCGTGTTCGGGCGACGGCGACGGTGAGCTGCCTTTGGACCGGGTCCGGCAGGGACGTGCCCTGCACGGTGGTGACCACGTCTTCGGCCAGGAGGTGCAGTTTGGTGTTGGTGTTCTGTGATGCCGCGACCAGTACGTTCCACGCCTCGTCGGCGTTCAGGCCGAAGGAGGCCATGAGGATGCCGCGTGCCAGGTCTATTTCCGGCCGGGTCCGCAGCGCACGCCGCAACTGGACCACCTCCGTCTGCAGGAGGCCGTCCTCGGGGTCCTCGCGCATCCGGCCGGGCCTGCCGGCGGCCGGGTGGGCGTGGTCGTGCGCGGGGGAGAAGAGGGGGTAGGTGTCGGTGTAGGTCAGCAGGCGTTCCGTGGCGGGGCTGGCGTCGGTGACAGTGATCGTTTTTCCCGTCGTGAGCGCGTCGCGGCGAGCGGTCAGGAGCACGTTGAGCGCGGAGCAGTCCACGAACATGAGTTCGCCGAGGTCGAGGTCCACCCCCTCCTCCGACTTCGCGAGGGCTTTGCTGAGGGCGTGCCTGAGGCGCTGACTGTTGTCGAGGCAGAACTTCCCGCTCACGGCGACGGTCACGCGGACGCCGGGCGGCCCCGCCTGCACGAGCAGAGTCGTGCAGGGCGACAGCGTGCCGTCGGTTTCGTCGCTTGCGGGGGGCCTGTTCTGGGGTGGTTGGTTCATGCTCGCCTCCTCCGCATGTCTCCTTCAGGCTCACTCGTACCCCATGAGGCGTCAAGCCCTGCACGAATCCAAGTTCGTACTTTGGAGTGCGTGAACGTGCAGTCGTACGATGGAGTCATGGCTGATGGAGTGCCCGAACCACACAACGGGTGGACGTTCGTGACCAATCACGCGCGGGTACTGGCCAGCATCGCCGACAACCACAGCGCGCGCGTCCGTGACATCGCGGCGCGCTGCCGGCTCACGGAACGCGCTGTCCAAAAGATCATCGTGGACCTGGAGCAGAACGGGTACCTGTCGCACACCCGGGTCGGCCGCGTCAATCGGTACAGCATCGACCCGGACAGGGTCCTTCGCCATCCGGCCGAGGCAGGCCTGACCGTGGCCTCCCTGCTGTCGGTGCTGGTCAGGGACGAGGACGAGCGCCGAGGTTTTGGCGACCACGTCCGGCCCGACACGTGAGGGCAGTGGTCAGCTGAGGGCAGGCGCGGCTTGCCTGTCGGGCTTGAGTCACGGGTCGGTCTCTGCGGATGAATGCCGCTGCCGGGGGGCCTCGGCTGAAGGTCCGCCCTCACCAATTTCTACTGGCTCCTGAGCAGTCCCAGAATGATGAAGGGGCATCAACGCCGCCGAGGCTGCGCTGGGCCTCATGGCGTCCGAGGAAAGGTTGATAGCGGGCTTGCTGGTCGAGGTTGCGAGGTGACACTGATGCGGGATTCACCCGACAAAGAGACGCCCAAGGCTAATGGCGGCGGCACGAAACGCCGGGACGCCGAACGTGAGCGGCGTTTTGACCCTGACGAACTGATACCTGCCTCAGGTGGAGAGATTTCCCCCGAAACCGTCGAACGGATAAGGCAGCGTATGGAAGAGCAGCGGGAGGCAGAAGGCGAGCAGCCATAGTCGTGGTGCCTGTGCCGACTGGCCGGGTGCCTCAGCCCTGGGTTTTGCCCGGGAGTCGTTCATCGGGCGACGAGGGCTTGGGAGCCGCCGTGGCTCACGCGTGTGCCGCGTCTGGGGTGGCGTGGTCGGCGATCCAGTGGTCGACGCGGGCCCACTGGGTGAGCAGCCACTCGCTGCGGGCATCGTCGCCCAGTGGGACGCGGCTCGCGGGTATGCGCCACCAGCGTGTTCGCACGCCGTCGCGGAGCGGCAGCCGGCTCCAAACGGTGCGCGCCGAGTGGACGACGTCGAGGCCGGTGTGGGCGACGAAGACCACGTCGGCCGCGGGCGCGGCGGCGATCGCGGCGAGTGCGCCGGCGTCCAGTGGTGGGAGGACATGGCGCATCTGTTCCGCGCGGGATGCCCGGCGCGGCAATCCCCGGCGGCGTAGTGAGGCGATCGCGCGCTGGCGGCGGCGCGGTGTGAAGTTGCCGCCCTCCGGAAAGATCACGAGGGCGTCGCCCGGCGTCAGCTGGGCCGCCAGGTCCCCGATCGCGTCTTCGGCGCGGCCGTCGAGGGGTGGGAGGAAGCAGTGGGGGACTCGCCCCATGAGGACGTCGAGAGCGGGGTCGGCGCGGAGCGTCCGCTTCAGAACGGTGTGCGGGCGCAACCCGGCCTGGCTGAGCAATATCTGGAGCAGCAGGAAGGAGTCGCCGACCCCGGCGTGCCGTACGAAGACCAGGACCGGTACCACGGCGTGTCCGGTCTCGCCTGGTGGCGGGGGCCTCACTTCCACCTGGAGCCGGAAGACTCGCTCGGCCGCGCGTCGTAGCAGCCGCAGCAGCCGTTCCAGCACGGCGAATGCGTCCGCGGCGCGTCGCTCCTCGCGGTTCTGTTTGTCGGGCAGCTGTCGCGCCCACAGAATGGCGGCGGCCATCAGTCCGGCCAAGTCCACCAGGAGGTAGAAGAGCGCGAAGCTGGTGATCCGCACCGGTTTCCACGGGCCGCGTGTGGCGAGAGAGACCGGCGCGCAGAGCACGCCTGCGGCGACGACGAGCGTGGCCACCGTCGGGATGAGGGCGAACAGCAGCGTGGCGGTGGCTGTGCGGCGCAGCCCGGTTACCAGTGCCCCGACCAGCCGCGTCGCGTGTCTTCGGGACGTACTCGCATTGGTCATGGCTCGCCGTCGGGTGTGCTGAGGGCGGTCTCGAGATAGCGGGAGGAGGCGGTGTAGGCGCGCTCGATGCGGTCGGCGGTCCGGCCGAAGCTGCGGTGGCGCAACTGCCGTAGGGTGGCTGTGCCTTCTTCGGGACCTGAGCCTGACGGCAGTACGCGGACTGTGACGCCGGGCGGCAGGTCCGCCATGTCGCGGGCGAATCGGTGTCTGCGAGCGATCTCGAACGCCACCAGGGCCACTTGCCAGGGGGCCCGCGGCGGGCAGAGGGCTTGCTCGATGCGGCCGACCTGCAGCACATAGACCTCGGTCGCACCGAGGGCCACCGCGCGGCCGACGGGGATGCTGTTGACCAGACCGCCGTCGACGTAGTGCTCGCCGTCAAGGGGGACGGGCGGTAGCAGCCCGGGTACTGCGCACGAAGCGAGCACGGCATCCACCAGCGGCCCGGCGGCGAACCAGTGCTCGGCGGCCCGCTCGATGTTCGCCGCCACGCACTGGAACGGCAGGGCCAGATCTTCGATGTCTGTCACCGGAAGGTGGGAGGAGAGCAGTTCGCGCAGCGGTGTGGGGTGGTACATGTGAGTGCCGCTGCGCACGACGGTGCTCATCCGCCTGAGCAGTGATCCGGAGAACACGCCGGCACGTCCAAGGCCGGTCCACAGGTCGGCGAGCCGGGCCACCGACGCCCGCGACGGGTCGGCGGCGACGGCTGCGCCGTTGATCGCGCCGACGGAGGTGCCGACGACGACGTCCGGGTGTACGGCGGCGGCGAAGAGCGCCTTGAGCATGCCGACCTCGTAGGCGCCGAGCGCACCGCCGCCGCCCAGCACGAAGGCGCGGGTCGGTGGGTGGGCTGGACGGCTGTCCTCCATGGCCGAAGGGTGCCCCGGTACGACGCCGTCAACCACCGGCGCGAGAGCCGGCGCCGGCATTCAGATGACCAGGACCCGGCGTCCGCGCGTGTGGCCGGACTGGCTGTCGATGTGCGCCGCCGCGGCCTCGGCCAGCGGGTACGACTTCTCGACCGGGATGTGCAGCTTCCCCCGCGAGATGAGGCCGACGGCCTCGGAGAGCGCTTCCGGCATGCTCCCGGCCACGCCGGAGAATCGGACACCGCGCGGCGGCGCACCGAGATCGGCAATGGAGATCACCTTCCGCGGATGCCCGGTCAGCCCGACAAGCTCCCGGATCACGCCCGAGCCGGCCAGATCGAGAGCCGCGTCGACATGTCCGAGCCGGCGCACCCGTTCGACCCAGCCCTCGCCGTACGTCGTGGCGAGGGCGCCCAGACCGCGCAGATAGTCCTGGTTCGCGGCCCCAGCCGTGCCGATCACCGTGATGCCACGGTCGCGGGCGATCTGCAGCACCGCCGATCCGACTCCCCCGGACGCGCCGCTGACCAGCAGCGTCTGCCCGGGCCGTACGCCGACCTCGCGGATGACGCGCAGCGCGGTCTCCACCACGGAGGGGTAACCAGCCGCCTCTTCGAATGTCAGCCCCTCGGGCATGAGGGCCCAGGCCGACAGCACGGCGAACTCGGCATAGGTACTTGAGCCTTCGCCGAACACGTGGTCGCCGACCCCGACCCCTTCCACGCCCTCGCCGACCTCGTCCACCACCCCGGAGGCGTCCAGCCCGACCCCGGAGGGCAACTCGACCGGATGAGCCCCCAGGATCTGGCCTTCACGGATCCTCCAGTCGACGGCATTCACGCCCGCCGCCCGCACGGCGATGCGTACCTGACCAGGGCCCGCGTGGGGCTCCTCGGCGTCCAGGAGCCGCAGTACGTCCGGGCCGCCGAACTCGGCGAAACTCACTCTCTTCATGCGACCGACCGTAACACTAGCCGTTAGGATTTAATATCTGTTCTGATTTTGCTTCTGGTAGCGTCAGACCATGACCGTGCCGCCTGGACGCCGTGAGCGCAAGAAAGCCGCAACTCGTCAGAAGATCGCCGACACCGCCCTCCGGCTCTTCCTGGAGCGCGGATTCGACGCGGTGGGCATCCGCGACGTGGCCGCCGAGGCCGACGTGGCCGTCACGACGGTCTTCTCCCACTTCGCCTCGAAAGAGGCCCTGGTGTTCGAGCAGGACGAAGACTTCGAGCAACGCCTCACGCAGGCGGTCACCGACCGGGCGCCCCACGAGCCGCTCATCCCCGCGCTGCGCCGCGAGGTCCAGGCGCTCGTGCGGCACTGCACGTCGGACAGCGCCACCCCGGTCTGGCGCATGATCGACGCATCACCCGCCCTGCGGGAGTACGAGGAGTCGATCAGACTTCGCCACGCGGAGGCGCTGGCAACGGCCATCGCCGCCGACCCCGACCTGTCACAGTCCACAACGGCCTGCCGGACGATCGCGAGGTTCGTGATCGACGCCTATTCACTGGCCCGTCAGGCGGCCGACCCGCAGACCGCGCTCGATGAGATCTTTCCGATGATCGAGGCAGCCTGGGCCGTCACCCGCCCGTCCTGTAACTCCATCATGGTCACGTGACGTTCCGCGTCGGTTACCGACCAGGGGACTGCGGAGGTTCTGGAGGTCGGGCAAAGCGCACGCGGATCTTCTCGAAGCCCTTGAAGGCCTCCGTGGTCGCGTACGACTGATAGGCGCGGCGGTCCCCCGGGCTCAGGCGCACCCGGTCGGTGAAAGGGGTCAGCAGGCTACGCGGCCACATCCGTCCTACCCCGACCGCGCTCACCTCCACCGTGCTCAGGAAGATCAGTGCGCCCAGGTAGAGCCAGGCCAGCAGGCCGAGGACGATACCGAACATCCCGTAGGTCGCTGTGGCTCCCCGGAGTACATGGCTGACGTAGTAGGAGCCGGCCCACTGCACGAGCTGCCAGGCGCAGGCGCCGCCGAGAGCCGCCCGGGCCAGTCGACGCAGCGGCAGCTCGCGCTGGGTCAGGACCCGCTGGCTCAGCACGATCAGTCCGGTGTTCAGCACGACCGCCCCGGCGACCGCGGCGACCCGCGCCCCGGCCGCCGGGCGGGTGCCGAACACCGTTGCGGCCGCCACCGCCGAGGACAGCAGCGTGGTCACGCACAGTCCGGTCCCCAGGATCACCAGGAACACAAGCCCCTTCAGCCGGGAACGGAGTGGGTCCGGCCGGGCGTGGCGGGGCACGGCCCAGATCTTGTTCAGCGCGTACTGGGCAGCCTGCCCCACGTTCAAGGCGCCGTACAGAGTGCCGATGACGCCTGCCGCGAGGGCGAGTCCGCTGCCGTGCAGGGGGTGAACACTGTGGCCCAACTGGTCACCGATGACGGGGAACTCGGCCAGCGCCGAGTCGAGGACATGCTTCCGCAGGCCGGGATCGCCACTGAGCAGGGTGCCAAGGACGGCCACCAGGATCAGCAGGAGCGGGAAGAGGGACACGAAGGCGTAGTAAGCGAGCAGGGCTGCGAGATAGCTGCCCTGGTCGTCGAAGAACTTGTAGAGCACAGCCAGCGGGAACCCCACCCAGCGATGCCGACGCTGGTATGCGTCCACGCGCGCGACGACTTCCATGGGACAACGAGTACCCTGCCCGCATCGCCATATGAGCGCCGGCCCGGGCACTCAGCCTGTGCAGGTCAGAACGCCATGCCTCCTGCTGCCGCGCTCTGGGTGACCGGACCACCACGGTTGCCTCTCTCCGAGCGAGTAGCCGTCCTCGGGGTCGCCCCGATGCACCAAGAATCTGTCAGCTCATGCAGCCGCCTGACCAGCCGATTCTGCCACTAACTGTGCGGGGAGGTTCGGCAGGACGTCGCCCTAGCGCCGCCGAGGACGGTGCCGCACCGCCAAACCGGCCGCAGCCGTGGCCGCCGCGACTCCGGCCAAGGCGAGCGCGTCGTGGTGACGAGAGGCCCATGGCTGCGGCGCGCGCGATGCCGCCCGTTCGCCGAAGCGGCCGTGCGCGCCGAAGTCCCTCCCGTCGATGCCGTCCAGCGGCTGCCAGAGGTTGTCGCGGCTGCCGGGCGGCTTCGGCTCGTCAGTCATCTGTGAGTCGTAGCCGGTCCGGGCCAGATAGTGGTCGAGCAGGCCGGGTGCCACGGCATTGGCGAGCAGTGTGCCCACGGTGCTCGCGCCGACCCAGTACTCACGCCTGCGCGGGCGACCGGCGGCGTGCACCACAGCACGGGCGGCGAGTTCGGGTTGGTAGATCGGCGGAACGGGCTGTGGACGGTACGGCATCCGGCTCAACGACCAGTCGAACTGGGGGGTGTTGAGGGCCGGCAGCTGGACCATGGTGACCGACACCCCGCTGCGGCGGTGCAGGAGTTCGCAGCGCACTGCCTCGTTCCATCCTTGGATCGCGTGCTTGGCGCCGCAGTAGGCGGATTGCAGGGGGATGCCGCGGTAGGCGAGCGCCGAGCCGACCTGTACGACGACGCCGTGGTCGCGCGGCAGCATCCGGCGCAGGGCTGCCTGCGTGCCGTACACGTAACCGAGGTAGCAGACCTCGGTGACCCGGCGGAACTCGTCCGGCTCGATGTCGGTGAACTCCGCGAACACCGTGGTGAAGGCGTCGTTGACCCAGACGTCGATCGGGCCGAGTTCCCGTTCGACCCGTGCTGCCACGTTCTCCACGGCACGGGGATCGGCGACGTCCGCTTCCAGTGGCAGCGCCGTTCCGCCGGCGCGGCGTATCTCGTCGGCTGCGGCGTCCAGCCCGGTTCGGCCGCGTGCCACGAGCGCCACGCGGTCGCCCCGTGCGGCGAACGCCCGTGCGGCGGCCCGGCCGACGCCCCCGCTGGCTCCGGTGACCACGACGACCCGTGGGCTCTGCGACCCATGACCGGACCGTTGGAACATGGCTGCTGCCTCCGTTTCTCGCCCCTGTCACGGGTCTGACGACCGGTACCCCTTGTGGCGGGACCGCCGGCACAGGAACAGTCGTGCACTTGCGGAGTAACCCTCAGGTGCGTCCGAAAACCTCCCGCCGCTGGCCGAGGTCACACCTGCAGGATGGTGCCGACCAGGGCCGACGCACCTGCAGACACAGTTGCATGTCGGCTGGGGCGCGTGTTTCTTGGACGTCAGAGCCCGGTCCGGCCCGCGGTCGGGGAGCGCAGCGCGTTCGACGGGTCGCCGAGCCTCCGTGCCGCGATCCGGACGCGGTTCTCAGCTCAGGTTGCAGTGCCTTTCTGCGCTGTGGGTGTCCGGATCCGCCGCATGATCCACGCCCTGGCCCCGTCGGGTGACTCGTCCCGACCCGCACACGTTCTGTCCGATCACGCGAGGTCGTCCAAGTGGCGTCGTGCCCTGTCGAGGGAGCGGCGGCAGCAGCTCAGGTCCTTCCATGGGTTTGCGCGCTTGTCCAGGCGTTCAGGGAGGGTGCGCGGGGTCCAGCGCCGCGGGCCCAGCTCCGGGTCGTCAAGCTCCGTCCACGCCAGCGGGGTGGCGACCGGGGCGTGCGGGCGGGCGTGCACGGCGCAGGGGGCGACCGAAGTCTGGGCGTAGGCGTTGCGCTGGGTGTCCAGGTAGAGGCGGCCCCGGCGCTTGTTCTTGCGTGCCTCCGTCGTCAGCCGGTCGCTGTGCCGCGCCGCGAGCAGGTCGGCAATGCGCCGGGCGAAGTGCCGAGCAGTGTCGAAGTCCGTGGTCCGGTCGAGCTGCACCAGGAGGTGCAGGCCGCGTGATCCCGTCGTCATCAGCGCGGGCCGCAGCCCCAGCTCGGTGAGCAGGTCGCCCAGCCGGCGCGCGCCCCACCGGACGCTCTCGAAGCCATCGCGTGCGCTGTCAGACGGGTCGAGGTCGAAGACCAGCCGGTCGGGGCAGTCCAGGCAGTCCGCGGAGCTCAGCCAGGGGTGCGGGGTGATACACGCCTGGTTTGCCAGATAGACGAGGGTGGCCGTGTCGTCACAGACGGCCATGGTGAGACGGCCCTCCTCCTTGGGCACGCGCACCGTGCGGATCCAGTCGGGGAAGTAGTCGGGAACGTCCTTGTGGTAGAACGACTTTCCCCCGTAGCCGTCCGGGTAGCGCTCCATCACCAGCGGGCGGCCCTTGAGGTGGCTCAGCAGCATCAGGGGCGCGATGCCACGGTAGTAGTCGATCATCTCGGCCTTGGTGATGCCGTCGTCCGGGAACAGCTCCTTGTCCGGGTTCGATAGCGGCACAGTGCGGCTGCCGACCCGTATCTCCTCCCGGGTCTTCGCCCTGGTTTTCATGAGTCTTCCTCGGGAAGTCTCCAGGCCGCTTCCGCGGGATGCACGTCGCGGCCTCGTCGGTGAGCAGTCCGGTGCAGAGGCGATGGCGGAGCTTGCCGTCATCAGTCCATCGCGCGCATCCCACAGGACCGACCAGGTCCGTCAGCGATGTGGAGACAGACATCCCCATGCACCCCCTCCGCGGGGTGAACGGCTGGTCGCCTCTTCCGGGTGCCCGACGGACCCGACGCCATGCGCACGAAGGACTCGGTCACAGTGCGCTACACGGTCATGACGACGAGCAGCACTGCCGTCCCGACGGCGAGCCAGGCGACGTAGTCACCGAGGTGTCCCGAGTGCAGTCGGCGCAGGGGCACGATCGCGCGCTGTCCCACGCCTTCACAGACGGCAGCGACCCGGCCCAACGGCGGTGACCGCAGCGCGGGCCCCCACACGGCGGCCATGGCGAGGGGCACCGCCAGGACGGTCGAGGCAAGCGCGAGGAGCATGCCCTCGGCGCTCCAGCCGACGTCCGGAACCGGCGCGGACGGTGCGATGGTGTGGCCGTGGATCGCCGCCGTCGTATAGGCAGTGCGGTCGGTGAACTGCCGGGCGGCATGGGCGAGGGCGGCGCCGAGGCCGGGGAGCAGCCCGACAGCGAGCGCGGCGGCGAGGAGTACGGCGGGCACGACGAGCATGGGGACGGGGATCCGGCGCTGCGGATCGCGGATCTCCGGTTCCTCACCGCTACCGGTGGTCTCCGTACCGGCGTACCGGTCGCGCGGCCGGGGCCCGGCGCCGGCGAAGATCCGGGCGGCGGCCCGCAGCACGGCTCCGCCGGTGAGGGCCGAGACCAGCACGAACACTGCGGGCAGCCAAGGGAATTCGTCCTCACCGGCATGCTCGGCGACAGCCTTGCCGAGGGCTGTCCCGAACGGCGGCAGACCGGCGAGCCCGAGGCCGCCCACGGCGAACAGCGCGCCGACGAATGGCAGATCGCGGCCGCGCCGGTACAGCCCGTGCTCGTCGACGGAGCTGTGCCGGTCGAGGAGGACACCGGTCGTGGCGAAGAGGGCCGCCTTCACTCCGGCGTGGGCGGCGACGTACAGCGCCGTGCCGGCCGTCGCGGCGGGGGTGAGCAGTGCCGCACCGGTGAGGAAGAGGCCGACGTGCCCGACGGTGGAGAAGGCGAGAAGCCGCTTGAGGTGGCGTTGTTGCCAGCACATCACGGCCCCCACCAGTGCCGTCAGCACCCCGGCGGCCACGAACACGGCGCGCAGGTGGGCGTGCGCGATGCCGTGCGGTCCGGAGAAGA
>NZ_MLYN01000086.1:0-25018 GCF_001866675.1 Streptomyces sp. MUSC 14 | reverse complement strand
CGGAGGCGGCGGCGGTGTGGGGCAGGGCGGGCCGGGCCAGTGAGCGGCGTCACCGGCCCACGCCACGGCCACCGTGCCGTCCGGCCCCGTGGCGGCGTACGCGCAGGCGTCGGCCGACGCGCTGCCGGCCGGCCAGCCCACCAGGGTCCAGCCCAGCGTCAACACGGCCAACGCCCTTACGGCGGGCGCGCATCGGGTCACTTCGGGTCCATGCACGACGACGATCATGAGGGGCGAAATCCGGAAGTACGCCGTAGTGCCCCGGGATTGATCCGAAGGGAGGACATCTCATGATCAATGGTTTGACGCACCGAAGCGCGTGGTTGGCGTGAAACATGCGCCGGCGCGCGCCTGTGGTGCACAGGTGCCGGAAAGAAATTCCCGGCACCGTTGAACACCCCGGCCCCTCCGGTGCGTACCCATGGCCGTGCGGCGGCGCGTCAGGGCGCTGCAACATCCAGGCGAAAATGGGGAGTTGACGATGAAGACCTCCTGGCGGACCGTCTCACTGGCGGCGACAGCCGTCTCGGTGCTGGCGCTGACGACGGCGTGCGGTCAGGACAACAGCACCACCCCGGCCTCCGCGGCCCAGAACGTCGGGGCCACCGCGCCCGCGGGCAGCCCGACCACCGGCGCCGGTGTCGGTACGGGCGCCGGCAACGGCTACGGCGCCGACGGCAACCAGAGTTCGGCCTCCCCGACCCAGGCCGCCCCGGCGGGCAAGCTCACCGTGGCCGCCAACCCCGACCTCGGCAACGTGCTGACCGACGGATCCGGCCTCACCCTCTACCGGTTCGACAAGGACACGGCCAACCCGCCCAAGTCGAACTGCGCCGGCGACTGCGCCACCACCTGGCCGCCGGTGCCCGCCGACGACGCCGGCGCCGGCGCCGGCGTCGACAAGGCGCTGCTCGGCTCGGTCACCCGCGCCGACGGCACCAAGCAGCTCACCATCGGCGGCTGGCCGGCGTACCGCTACGTCAAGGACGTCAACGGCGGTGACGTCAACGGCCAGGGCGTGGGCGGCACGTGGTTCGCGCTGGCCCCCGACGGCAAGAAGGCCTCGCTGGCCTCCCTGCCGGGCCTGTCCGTCCGCAAGGACCCCAAGCTCGGCGACATCATCGTCGACAAGAACGGCATGACCGTCTACCGCTTCCTGAAGGACAAGGCCTGGCCCAAGGTCATCTCGAACTGCGCCGGTGCCTGCCTGGTGAAGTGGCCGGCCGTCGCCCCGGTCAAGGCCGACGACACGCAGGGCGTCAAGAAGAAGGGCCTGATGGGCTTCACCCGTCCCGACGGTACGCGGCAGATGACCGTCAACTGCTGGCCCATCTACACCTTCTCCGGGGACAAGGCCCCCGGTGACACCAACGGCGAGGGCGTGGGCGGCACGTGGTACGCCGTCTCGCCGGACGGAAAGCCGGTCGGCGCCCCGGGCAAGTAGATCACCTCCCCAGGGTCGATCAACCCGCCCGGCCCGGAGCGCCACCGTGGTCCGCCCCCTCCGCAACCGCACGGAGGGGGCGGACCGTTGTGCTGTGCGGGTCGCGTGCCGGACTCGGACAGCCGTCACGCAGCGGGGTCGTACCGGCACATGCCGCAGGCAGTGACCGGGAACGGATGGTCAATTTCCGGTTGGGCTCGCTCCTTCGGCGGGCGATCAGTAGCCTCAGCTCGAACACCGGATCGCCTACCCCTGTCGTCCACGCCTTGGAGAGATACATGGAGCGTCCCGCCTGGGCCCCACGGAGCATCGACATCTCGGTGCCGAGCGTCTCGCGGATCTACGACTTCTACCTGGGCGGTTCGCACAATTTCGAGGTCGACCGGGACGCGGCGCGCAAGGCCATGGAGTTCATGCCGGGCCTGCCGAAGGTGATGCAGGCCAACCGGGCGTTCATGCGGCGGGCGGTGCGCTTCGCGGCCTCGGCGGGCCTCACGCAGTTCCTCGACATCGGCTCGGGCATCCCGACGTTCGGCAACGTGCACGAGGTGGCCCGGGCGGCCGCGCCGGGCGCGCGCGTGGTCTACGTCGACCACGACCCGGTCGCCGTCGCGCACAGCCAGGCGGTGCTCGCGGGCGACGCGGACGCGGACGTCGTCGCGGCGGACCTGCTCAGGCCGCAGGAGATCCTGGCGAGCTCCCAGGTGGAGCGACTTATCGACCTGAAGCGGCCGGTCGCCCTTCTCCTCGTTGCCATACTGCACTTCGTGGAAGACGTGGACGACCCCTACGGTGCGGTGGCCGAGCTGCGCGAGGCGCTGGCCCCGGGCAGCATGCTGATCCTCACCCATGCCTCGTACGAGGGAATCCCGGTGCCTGCCGAGCGGGCCGAGGGCGCGGTGGACGTATACAAGGACATTCGCAACCCGCTGATCATGCGCTCGCGCGACGAGGTCGCCCGGTTCTTCGAGGGGTACGACATGGTGGAGCCCGGACTGGTGCAGATGCCGTACTGGCGCCCGGACACGGCGCCGGAGGACGAGGATCCGTTCGCCTTCTCCGGATTCGCCGGCGTGGGGCGCACCGCGTGAGCGCGGAGCCGGACGGACCGGAGGGCAGACTGCGCCGGTTCGCGACGATCTGGAGCCGGGCGGTCTACCCGGTCACCTCCACCTCGCTGACCCGCGCCGAGTTCGAGGAACAACTGCTCCCGCTCGCACGCCGGTTGAGCGCACTGCTGCGGGCGCACGGCTTCGACGCCGACGGCGCGAGGGCCGTCGGCGCCGCCCTGGTGGACGCGCACTGCACCGACCCCGAGGCGCTCACCCGCACCCTGGACTGCGTCGACGCCTATCTGGTGCTGTACTGCGGCGAGGAGGGCCCCGAGGCCCCGCAGGACGCGCCCCGCATGCGCTCCTCACGGCTGCAGCACGCGATGGCCGCCGGGTACGCGCAGGCGCTGCGCGAGCGCACCCTCACCGAGCAGGAGTCCATCGCCCAGGCCGCGCTCAGGGCCCAGGGCGTGGTCGCCCAGGCGCTGCACGCGAGCGAGGCCCGCTTCCGTGCGGTCTTCGAGGGCGCCGCCATAGGGATCGGCATCGCCGACCTCGACGGCCATGTCCTGCAGGTCAACGGGGCGCTGCTGCGCATGTTCGGGCTGTCCTCGCAGAACCTGCGCGGCCGCCGGGTGCAGGACTGGGTGCACCCCGAGGACGCCCCGCAGACCTGGAAGCTGTACGAGGAACTGGTGCGCGGCGAGCGCGAGCACTACCACATGGAGAAGGCGTTCAACCGACCCGACGGCACGGTCCTGTGGACCAACCTGACGGTCTCCCTGCTGCGGGACGCCGACGGCGAACCGCAGTACCAGCTCGCCCTCATGGAGGACACCACCGAGCGCCGCCTGCTCAACCTCCGTCTGCGCTACGAGGCGACGCACGACGCGCTGACGGGCCTGCCCAACCGCACCCTGTTCTGCGAGCGGCTGGAGAAGGCCCTGGCGGCCGGCGAGGGGCAGCGCTTCGGCCTGTGCTATCTCGACCTGGACGGCTTCAAGACCATCAACGACAGCCTCGGGCACGCGGCCGGCGACCGGCTGCTGGTGGAGGTCGCCGACCGGCTCCAGTCCTGCGCGACCGCGCCCGGCGAGATGGTCGCCCGGCTCGGCGGCGACGAGTTCGTGGCCCTGACCACCGGCCCCGGCACCGAGCGCACGGTGGACGAGCTCGCCGAGCGCATCATGACCGCCCTGGTCACCCCGATCAGCATCGACGGCCGGGACCTGATGGTGCGTGGCAGCCTGGGCATCGTCGAGGGCCCGGCCGGCGAGCGTACGGCGGCGGAGGTCCTGCGCAGCGCCGACATCACCATGTACCGGGCGAAGTCGGCGGGCGGCAACCGCTCCGAACTGGCCGACCCGGAGGCCGACGCCCGCGCCATCACCCGCCACGGACTCACCACCGCCCTGCCCACGGCGCTGGAGCGCGGCGAGTTCTTCATCGAGTACCAGCCGCTGGTCCACCTCGGCGACGGCAGCGTGCGCGGCGCCGAGGCCCTGGTGCGCTGGCTGCACCCGCAGCACGGCGTGCTCGGCCCGGACCGCTTCATCCCGCTCGCCGAGCACACCGGCCTGATCGTGCCGCTCGGCCGCTGGGTACTGGAGGAGTCCATCCGCCAGGCCCGCGCCTGGCGCGAACGGTACGGCGAGGAGACCGCCGCCGGACCGCTGCGCATCAACGTCAACCTCTCGCCCTGCCAGCTCAGTCATCCGAGGCTCGTCCAGGACACGGTCGAGATCCTCGAACGGGCGGGCGTCGCCCCGGAGGCGCTGTGCCTGGAGGTCACCGAGTCGGCCCTCATCGGCGCCGACGACGATCTCCTCAAACCCCTGCGCAGGCTCGCCGAGATGGGCGTGGACATCGCCCTGGACGACTTCGGCACCGGGTACTCCAACCTCGCCAACCTGCGCCGCCTGCCGGTGAACGTCCTCAAACTGGACCGCTCCTTCACCCAGGGCATGCAGCAGTTCCCCGCCGACCCGGTCGACCTCAAGATCGTGGAGGGCATCGTCACCCTCGCCCACAGCCTCGATCTCGCGGTCACCGTGGAGGGCGTCGAAACGGGCGCCCAGGCCGAGCAGTTGCGCGTCCTGGGCTGCGACACGGCCCAGGGCTGGTACTACGCCCGCCCGGGCCCGCCGGAGCGGCTGCACGACCTGGCGCTGGTGGACGCGACGGGCTGAGCGGCGGGCAAGGGGCTACCGCTCCAGCAGCATCCGCTGCAACTCCCGCGCGGCCCGCGGCGGAGCCACGTCACTGCGGTGGGCGAGCGCGATGGTGCGATGCAACCCGGGGCGAGCCAACGCAGTGACCCGCAGGCTGCGCCCCGACCGGGACGCCACCATGCGCGGCACCACCGCCGCGCCCAGCCCTGCCCGCACGAACCCCAACACCGCGTCCATCTCGCCCCCTTCGACGGCGAACTCGGGCTCGAACCCTTCCGCCCGACACGCCGCGACGGTGAGTTCCCGCAGGTCGTAGCCGTGCCGGAACATCACCAGGCGCTCACCCTCCAGATCGGCGACGCGCACGGTCCGCCCGCCCCGGCCGGGTGCCGGTGCCTCGGGTGAGGACACCACGACCAGCTCCTCCCGCAGCAGCTCCACCGTCGTCAGCGCGGGCGCCGGCGCGGGCAGCGGCAGCACGACCAGCGCGAGGTCGAGGGCGCCGCGCGCCAGCTCCCGTACCAGGTCGTGCGAGCCGCTCTCCTCGACGAGCAGCCGGATGCCGGGATAGCGGTCGTGGAAGGCGCGCAGCACGTCCGGCAGCAGACCCGTGCACAGGCTCGGGGTGGCGCCGAGGCGCACCCGGCCCCGGCGCAGCTGCACCAGCTCCTGCACCTCGTGGCGGGCCGTGTCCGCGTCGGCCAGGATCCGCCGGGCGAGCGGCAGCAGCGCCTCGCCCGCGTCGGTGAGCGTGATGTTGCCCCGGGCACGCAGGAACAGGTCCGCGCCCAGCTCCCGCTCCAGCGCCCTGATCTGCTGCGACAGCGACGGCTGGGCGACGTGGACCAGCTCGGCGGCCCGGGTGAAGTGCCGGGTCTCGGCGACGGCGACGAAGTACTGGAGCTGCTGGAGCTGCACCCCCACAGCATAGCCTCAGCCTATGGAAACGAGCCGCATCATGTCTTGGACCGATCGGACCCTTCGGCCCTAGCGTGCTGTGCCATGGCACTGGCAACGCGGACGGACCGACGGCCGTCCATGGCGCGCACGATGTGGGACTCCTCCGTCGGCAAGAAGACGGTGATGGCCGTCAGCGGCCTGATCATGCTGGCGTACCTGGTCGTCCACATGATCGGGAACCTGAAGATCTACTTCGGCGCGGGCGAGTTCAACCACTACGCCCACTGGCTGCGCACCATCGGCGAGCCGTTCATGCACTACGAGTGGACGCTCTGGCTCATCCGGATCGTGCTGGTCGTCGCCGTGGTCGCCCACGCCACGTCCGCGTACCAGCTCAGCCGCCGGGACATCAAGGCACGGCCCAGCAGGTACGTGCACTCCAGGCCACGGGCGAGCTACGCCACCCGCACGATGCGCTGGGGCGGGATCATCCTCGGCCTGTTCGTCGTCTGGCACGTCCTGGACCTGACCACCGGCACCGTGCACCCGGGCCGCTTCGAGCACGGCCACCCGTACCAGAACGTCGTCGGTGACTTCTCGCACTGGTACAGCAACGTCATCTACATCGTCGCGATGCTCGCGCTCGGCCTGCACGTCCGGCACGGCTTCTGGAGCGCCGCGCAGACCCTCGGCGTCGGCAGCCGCACCCGCGACCGCGCCCTGAAGACCCTCGCGAACGTCCTCGCGCTGCTGCTCACGGCCGGTTTCATCGCCGTACCCGTGGGCGTCATGACCGGAGTGGTGAGCTGACATGACCGAATACGCGCACTACACGACGGGCGAACCGGCCCTCGACACCAAGGCCCCCTCCGGTCCGATCGCCGAGCGCTGGGACAAGCGCCGCTTCGAGGCCAAGCTCGTCAACCCGGCCAACCGGCGCAAGCACACCGTCATCGTCGTCGGCACCGGACTCGCCGGCGGCTCCGCGGGCGCCACCCTGGCCGAACAGGGCTACCACGTCGTCCAGTTCTGCTACCAGGACTCCCCGCGCCGTGCCCACTCCATCGCCGCACAGGGCGGCATCAACGCGGCGAAGAACTACCGCAACGACGGCGACTCGATCCACCGCCTCTTCTACGACACCGTCAAGGGCGGCGACTTCCGCGCCCGCGAGTCCAACGTCCACCGTCTCGCGCAGATCTCCGTCGAGATCATCGACCAGTGCGTGGCCCAGGGCGTGCCCTTCGCCCGCGAGTACGGCGGCCTGCTCGACACCCGCTCCTTCGGCGGCGTCCAGGTCTCGCGCACCTTCTACGCCCGCGGCCAGACGGGCCAGCAGCTCCTCCTCGGCGCCTACCAGGCCCTCAGCAGGCAGATCGCCGCCGGGAACGTGGAGATGCACCCGCGCACCGAGATGCTCGACCTGATCGTCGTGGACGGACGGGCGCGCGGCATCGTGGCCCGGGACCTGGTCACCGGCCGGATCGACACCTACGTCGCGGACGCCGTCGTCCTCGCCAGCGGCGGGTACGGCAACGTCTTCTATCTCTCGACCAACGCCATGAACTCCAACGCGACCGCCGTCTGGCGGGCGCACCGGCGCGGCGCCTACTTCGCCAACCCCTGCTTCACACAGATCCATCCGACCTGCATCCCGCGCACCGGCGACCACCAGTCCAAGCTGACCCTGATGAGCGAGTCGCTGCGCAACGACGGCCGGATCTGGGTGCCGAAGGCCCAGGGCGACACCCGCCCCGCGCACCAGATCCCCGAGGACGAGCGCGACTACTACCTGGAGCGCATCTACCCGTCCTTCGGCAACCTCGTCCCCCGCGACATCGCCTCCCGCGCCGCCAAGAACGTCTGTGACGAGGGCAGGGGGGTCGGCCCCGGCGGCCAGGGCGTCTACCTGGACTTCGCCGACGCCATCGGACGCATGGGCCGTAAGGCCGTCGAGGCCAAATACGGCAACCTCTTCGACATGTACCAGCGGATCACCGACGAGGATCCGTACGAGGTGCCGATGCGGATCTACCCGGCCGTGCACTACACGATGGGCGGACTGTGGGTCGACTACGACCTGCAGACCACCGTCCCCGGCCTGTTCGCGATCGGCGAGGCCAACTTCTCCGACCACGGCGCCAACCGGCTCGGCGCCTCCGCCCTGATGCAGGGCCTCGCCGACGGCTACTTCGTCCTCCCGGCCACCATCAACGACTACCTGGCCCGCAACCCGCACCAGGAACCGGTGACCGCAGAACACCCCGCCGTCCAGGAGGTGCTGGCTGAGACCGAGGACCGCGTCCACCTGCTGCTGTCCGTCGGCGGCGACCGCACCCCGGACTCCTTCCACCGTGAACTCGGCGAACTCATGTGGGAGTTCTGCGGCATGGCCCGCACCGACGCCGGGCTGCGCAAGGCACTGGAGCGCATCCCGCAGATCCGCGAGGAGTTCTGGCGGCGCATCAAGGTGCCCGGCACCGGCGAGGAGTTCAACCAGTCGCTGGAGAAGGCGAACCGCATCGTCGACTACCTGGAGCTGGCCGAGCTGATGTGCCTCGACGCGCTGCACCGCGCCGAGTCCTGCGGCGGCCACTTCCGCGAGGAGTCCCAGACCCCCGACGGCGAAGCGGCCCGCCGGGACGAGGAGTTCGGCTACGCGGCCGCCTGGGAGTTCACCGGCACCGGCACCGCGCCCACCCTGCACAAGGAAGACCTGGTCTTCGAGTACGTCCACCCCACCCAGCGGAGCTACGCATGAAGCTCACCCTGCGCGTCTGGCGGCAGCGCAACACCGACGCCCCCGGAGCGATGTCCACGTACGAGGTGGACGGCATCTCGTCCGACATGTCCTTCCTGGAGATGCTGGACGTCCTCAACGAACAGCTCATCCTGTCCGGCGAGGACCCCGTCGCCTTCGACCACGACTGCCGCGAGGGCATCTGCGGCGCCTGTTCCCTCGTGATCAACGGCGATGCGCACGGCCCCGAGCGCACCACCACCTGCCAGCTGCACATGCGGTCCTTCCGGGACGGGGACACGATCGACATCGAGCCGTGGCGGGCCGCCGCGTTCTCGGTGATCAAGGACCTCGTCGTCGACCGGTCCGCGTTCGACCGGATCATCCAGGCCGGCGGCTACGTCACCGCGCCCACCGGCTCCGCGCCGGAGGCCCACGCCACGCCGGTGCCGAAGGCCGACGCCGACTTCGCCTTCGAGCACGCCGAGTGCATCGGCTGCGGGGCCTGCGTGGCCGCGTGCCCCAACGGCGCGGCGATGCTGTTCACCTCGGCGAAGATCAACCATCTCAACGTCCTGCCGCAGGGCGCGCCCGAGCGGGAGACCCGGGTGCTGGACATGGTGGCGCAGATGGACACCGAGGGCTTCGGCGGCTGCACCCTGACCGGTGAGTGCGCCACCGCCTGCCCGAAGGGCATTCCGCTGGTGTCGATCACCAGCATGAACAAGGAGTGGCTGCGGGCCACCCGCAGGGTGGCCAAGCGGTAGCGCCACCGCAGAGACGTTCGCCGACAGGGGGCGGACGGGCGGGGCCGGGAGTGGTGCTCATCCCCGGCCCCGTCTGGTTTCCTTGATCGCGGGCGATCGGCGTTCAACATTCCCACATCCGTTCTCCTGGCCACGGACACGCGCACGCCAACCGGCATCGGAAGAACAGGAGCGACGGGACGTACGCACGCAGCCCGCCGTCCCCGTCGCCGAACCGGCCCGTGACCAGGAGTGAGCCATGACCGGCGTGTCCACCCTCGACCGTCCCCCGCAGCCCGCGGCACCCACCCGCTACACCGTCACCCTCGCCCGCGACGAGGACGACGTCCGTGCCGCGCAGCGGCTGCGGCACGACGTCTTCGCCGGGGAGATGGGGGCCCTGCTGGCCACCCCGCAGCCGGGCCTCGACATCGACGCCTTCGACGCCTACTGCGACCATCTGCTGGTCCGCGACACCGTGACCGGCCAGGTCGTCGGCACCTACCGGCTGCTGCCCCCGGAGCGGGCCGCGGTCGCCGGGCGGCTCTACTCCGAGGGCGAGTTCGAGCTCGGCGGCCTCGACGCGATCCGGCCCTCGCTGGTCGAGGTCGGCCGCTCCTGCGTGCACCCCGACCACCGCGACGGCGCCGTCATCAGCCTCATCTGGGCCGGCATCGCCCGCTACATGGTCGACCGCGGGCACGAGTGGCTCGCCGGCTGCTGCTCGGTGCCGCTCGCCGACGGCGGCGCCCTCGCCACCGCCACCTGGCAGCGAGTGCAGGCCAAGCACCTGGCCCCCGAGGAGTTCCGGGTACGGCCGCTGCTGCCCTGGGTCCCGAACGCCGAGGCCCCCGCCGGCCACAGCGAGCTCCCCGCCCTGCTGCGCGGCTACCTCCGCCTCGGCGCCTGGGTGTGCGGCGAGCCCGCGCACGATGTGGACTTCGGGGTCGCCGACCTGTACGTGCTGCTGTCGATGCGCCGGGTCAACGCGCGCTATCTGCGGCACTTCCTCTCCCTCGTGCCGGCCTGATGAGCGTCTGGCTGCCGACGGCGCCCTGCACCCCGGGCGCGTGTGTGGAGCCGGCCCGCACCGCGGTCGCCCTACCCCGGGCCGTGCTGCGGCTGGCCGCCGTGCTGGTCCTGCTGCTGGCCGGAGTCGCCCTGTCGCCGCTCGGCGGGAGGATCCCCGCCGGGTGGGTCAGACGGTGGTGCCGGGGACTGGTGCGGGCCATGGGAGTACGGGTCCGCCTCACCGGCACCCCCGCCCCGGCCGGCGGACTGCTGCTCGTCGCCAACCACGTCTCGTGGCTGGACATCCCGCTGCTGACCGTCGTACGCCCCGCCCGCATGCTCGCCAAGACCGAGATACGGCAGTGGCCGGTGGCGGGCGCGCTGGCGGCGCGCGGCGGGGTGCTGTTCATCGAACGGGACCGGCTGCGGGCCCTGCCCGCCACGGTCGAGCGGATCGCCGGGGCGCTGCGCGCGGGCGCAGCCGTGACCGCCTTCCCCGAGGGCAGCACCTGGTGCGGGCGGGCCCACGGGCACTTCCGCCGGGCGGTGTTCCAGGCCGCGCTCGACGCGGGCGTGCCCGTGCAGCCGGTCGGCCTGCGCTACCGGCAGGAGGGCGGCGCCCCGGGCACGGCGGCCGCGTTCGTCGGCGAGGACACCCTGCTCGCCTCCCTGTGGCGGGTGGCCCGCGCCCGCGGACTCGTCGCCGAGGTGGAGATACGTCCGCTGATCGCGCCGGGTACCTGCCCCGACCGGCGTGCCCTGGCCGCTGCGGCTCAGCCGACGGCGTCCCAGCCCGCGTGGACACACGCGGCACTGGTAGCGCCCCGAAGGGGCGCGGGGCCGTATCCGATCTGCGGCTACCGCCGCGCGGGCGAGACCAGCCACGACGCCGCCGCAGACGAACGACGACACCACGCGGCACTCACCCATCACGGCATGACCCGCGCCAAATAGTCCGCCGTCGCACTCCCCGTCGCCCGCGCCACGCGCTCCGGCGGGCCCGACGCCACGATCCGCCCGCCCCGGTCGCCCCCGCCGGGGCCCAGGTCGATGACCCAGTCCGCGCCCGCGACCACCGTCATGTCGTGCTCCACCACCACGACCGTGTGGCCGGCGTCGACCAGGCCGTGCAGCCGCTCCGTCAACAGCTCGACGTCGGCCGGATGGAGGCCGGTGGTGGGCTCGTCCAGCAGGTACAGGGTGTGGCCGCGCCGGCCGCGCTGCAGCTCGCTCGCCAGCTTGATCCGCTGGGCCTCGCCGCCGGACAGCTCGGTCGCCGGCTGCCCGAGCCGCAGATAGCCGAGGCCCACGTCGAGCAGGGTACGCAGGCTGCGGGCCGCGGCCGGGACGTCGGCGAAGAACTCCGCCGCCGCCTCCACCGTCAGGTCGAGCACCTCGGCGATGTCCCGCCCCCGGTACGTGACCTGGAGCGTGCCGGGGTTGTAGCGGGCCCCGCCGCAGTCCGGGCAGGGGGCGTAGGTGCTCGGCAGGAACAGCAGCTCGACGCTGACGAACCCCTCGCCCTGACACGTCTCGCAACGCCCTCCGGCGACGTTGAAGGAGAACCGCCCGACACCGTACCCGCGCGCCCGCGCCTCCTCGGTGCCGGCGAACACCCTGCGGACGACGTCGAACAGGCCGGTGTACGTGGCCAGATTGGAGCGCGGGGTCCTGCCGATCGGCTTCTGGTCGACCTGGACCAGCCGGTCCACGCCCGCCGGCTCCTCCGTCAACTCGCCGATGAGCGTGGACTTTCCGGAACCGGATACCCCGGTGACCGCGGTGAACGCGCCGAGCGGGAACGCGGCCGTCACCTGCCGCAGGTTGTGCCGGGTCACCGGACCGACCGTCAACCAGCCGCGCGGGGAACGGACGTCACGCGCCGGGCCCGGGGACTCGTCGAAGAGGTACACCGCCGTCGCGGACTCCGCCACCGACGCCAGTTCGGCCGGCGGCCCGCTGTAGAGCACGCGTCCGCCGTGCTCGCCCGCGCCGGGGCCGACGTCCACCAGCCAGTCGGCGCCCCGCACCACGTCCAGATGGTGCTCCACCACGAACACCGAGTTCCCGGCCGCCTTCAGCCGCTCCAGCACGGCTAGCAGCGCCTCGGTGTCCGCCGGGTGCAGCCCGGCGGACGGCTCGTCGAGGACGTACACCACGCCGAACAGGCCGGAGCGCAACTGCGTGGCCAGGCGCAGCCGTTGCAGCTCGCCCGCCGAGAGGGTGGGGGTGGCGCGGTCGAGGCTGAGGTAGCCGAGGCCGAGTTCCACCACCGGCGCGATCCGGGACTTCAGGTCCTCGGTGAGGACGCGGGCGGTCTCGGTGCCGCCGTCGAGGTGCGCGGCGAGGTCGGTCAGCGGCAGCGCGGCCAGCTCGGCGATGGTCCGCCCGCCGAAGGTCACCGCGAGTGCCTCCGGCCGCAGCCGGCTGCCCCCGCACACCTCGCACGGCCGGTTGGCCAGGAAGCGCTCGGCCTTCGCGCGCAGGGTCGGGGACTTGGTGTCCGAGAAGGTCTTCAGCACATACCGGCGGGCGCTCATGTACGTGCCCTGGTACGGCCGTTGGATGCGGCCGGCGTCCCGTACCGGGTGGACGGTGACCACCGGCTGCTCGTCCGTGAACAGGATCCACGCGCGCTGCTCGGCGGGCAGTTCGCGCCAGGGCCGGTCGACGTCGTGGCCGAGCGTGTCGAGGATGTCCCGCAGGTTCTTGCCCTGCCAGGCCCCCGGCCACGCGGCGATCGCGCCCTCGCGGATCGACAGCGCGGGGTCCGGGACCAGCAGCTCCTCGGTCGTCTCGGGCACCTGGCCGAGCCCGTGGCACCGCGGGCAGGCACCGGCCGCCGTGTTCGGCGAGAACGCGTCGGAATCGAGCCGCTCGGCGCCCGGCGGGTACGTCCCGGCGCGCGAGAACAGCATGCGCAGCGAGTTGGAGAGGTTGGTGACCGTGCCCACCGAGGACCGGGAGGTCGGCGCCGAGCGGCGCTGCTGCAGCGAGACGGCCGGCGGCAGGCCGGTGATCTCGCCGACCTTGGGCGCCCCGACCTGGTGGATCAGCCGGCGCGCGTACGGCGCGACCGATTCGAAGTAGCGCCGCTGGGCCTCGGCGTAGATCGTGCCGAACGCCAGGGACGACTTCCCCGAGCCGGACACACCGGTGAACACGGCCAGTACGTCCCGGGGGACGTCGACGTCGACGCCCTTGAGGTTGTGCTCGCGGGCCCCGCGGACGCGGACGTAGGGGTCATGTGGGTGGTGCATAGACGGGCAACTCTAGTTCGCGCCCGCGCACCGCTACCGCGGAGGGTTGTCGGTGTCCCGGCCGAGCTGCTCCTTCAGTTTGTCCTGGGCCGTGTCGACCTGGGACTGGTACTTGCCCTGGGTCTTCTCGTCCACGAAGTCCCCGGCCTTGTCGATGCCCTTGCCGGCCTGTTCCTCGTGGCCCTTGAGCAGTTCCTTGAGCTTGTCCAGCACGGACATGGCGGCCCTCCTCGTCGCTAGAGGCTTCCCCTTCCAGGTTCACCGTCCCCGGCCGCCCGCGCATCTCGGGGCTCACCGGCCCGGAGCGAAGAGCGCGGCGAGCCGCCGGTAGGAGTCCCGCAGGGCCGTACGGTCGTAGGCGCTGGTGGTGACCAGGACCTCGTCGGCGTCCGTCTCCTTCAGCACCGTCTCCAGCTGCTGCGCGACCTGCTCGGCGGTGCCGGCCAGGTGCCCGGCGAGCCCGGCGTCGTAGAAGCCGCGCTCCTTCGCGGTCATCGGGCGGGCCTCGGTCTCCTCGGCCGGGGCGAGCGGCGGGAAGGTGCCGTGGGTGCGGGCGTATGCCATCGACCAGGCCTCCGGGACCAGCAGCCGCCGGGCCGCCTCCTCGGTTCCGGCCACCGCGACCGTGCCGGAGATCACGACGTACGGCGCGGCCGCCCAGGGGGAGGGGCGAAAGCCGGCGCGGTACGCGTCGATGCCGCGCGACATCTTCTCGCGGCCGCGCAGATCGCCGATGACCAGGGGCAGCCCGGCGCGCGCCGCGATCCGCGCGCCCTCGCCCAGGGCCAGCACGAACGGCGGCACCCGCAGGCCCTCCGACGGGCGGGCGTGCACCCCGGTCGGCGAGGTGCCCTCGAACCAGCCGAGCAGCTCGCCGAGCTGGGCCGCGAAGTCCTCGGTGTCCTCCTTGTCCCGGCCGAGGGCCCGGCGCACCCCGTCGGTGAACCCGACGGACCGCCCGAGCCCCATGTCGATCCGGCCCGGGTACAGGGCCTCCAGGACGCCGAACTGCTCGGCGACGACGAGCGGCCGGTGGTTGGGCAGCATGACCCCGCCGGTGCCGACCCGGATCGTGCGGGTGGCCGCGGCGACGGCGGCGGCGAGCACGGTCGGCGCGGAACCGGCGACACCGGGCACCCCGTGGTGCTCGGCCACCCAGAACCGGTGGTAGCCGAGCGCCTCCGCCTCCCGGGCCAGCGCGACGGTGTCCCGCAGCGCCTCGGCGGCCGGCCGTCCCTCGCGGGTCCGGGAACGGTCGAGGACGGAGAACCGGGTCCGGGCGATCACTGAACTGCTCACGCAGATGTCAACGCTCTGGTGGGCCGGGGATTCCCGGGCGCGGGCCGCTGGCTAGGGTGGCCGTGTGACCGACAGCAGCAGGCGGCCGCTCGCCGTGTTCGACCTCGACAACACCCTGGCCGACACGGCCCACCGGCAGCACTTCCTGGAAGGAAAGCCACGGAACTGGGAAGCCTTCTTCGCGGCCGCGCCGCAGGACCCGCCGATCGCCGAGGGCGTCGCGCTGGCCGTGGCGAGTGCGGGCGAGTGCGAGGTCGTCTATCTCACCGGCCGGCCGGAGCGCTGCCGGCGCGACACGCTGGACTGGCTCGCGGCCCAAGGCCTGCCCGAGGGGCGGGTGTTCATGCGGGGCAACGCCGACAGGAGGCCGGCCCGGTTCACCAAGCTGGAGACCCTGCGCCGGCTCGCCCAGGGCCGCGAGGTCCGCTTTCTCGTCGACGACGACGAACTGGTCTGTGACGACGCCGAGCGCGCCGGGTTCCGCGTCGTACGCGCACGCTGGACCGCGAAGTCCGAGGTGCTGCAAGAGGCTCAGGAGCGCGAAGGCCGTACGTGAGAGACGGGCGTCAGCCCTCGTCCTCGATCCGGAAGCCCACCTTCAGCCCCACCTGGTAGTGCTCGATCCGCCCGTTCTCGATCTGGCCGCGGACCTGGGTCACCTCGAACCAGTCGAGATTGCGCAGCGTCTGGTCGGCGCGCGCGATGGCGTTGCGGATGGCCTGGTCGACGCCCTCGTGCGAGGTGCCGACGATCTCGGTGACGCGGTAGGTGTGATTCGACATGGGAACGCTCCTCTCGGGTCACGCCACCCTCCACCGTGCCCCATGCCCGCCCGGGCCGCCCCTTGACCTTCGCATTGGTCCATACCAAAATCCCAGCACACCCGTACGAGCCCCGCTCGTCCCCCCACGTCGGGCCCCCACACCTGTCCGCACCCCCTGCCAGACAGAACAGGACCCCTCGTGAGACGTCGTCTGCTCGCCCTCGTCTGTGCCACCGGTTCCCTCGTGAGCGCCTGCGGGCTGCTCCCGGGCGGGCACGCGCGCACGACCGTCACCGTGTGGCTGATGAAGGACAGTGCCTCCCCGGACTTCCTGCGGCGCTTCACCGACGACTTCGAACGCACCCACCGGGACCTGCGCCTGGACATCCGCATCCAGGAATGGACCGGCATCGTCGAGAAGGTCCGCGCGGCCCTCAAGGACGGCTCCGACGGCGCCCCCGACGTCATCGAGGTCGGCAACACCCAGGTGCCGCTGTACGCCGACGGCGGCCGGCTCGCCGACCTCACCCTGGAGTCGATGCGGGACTGGGGCCAGGACGCGTGGCTGCCCGGCCTCGCCGAGCCCGGCAAGGACGGCAACGCGCAGTACGGCATCCCCTGGTACGCGGCCAGCCGCGTCGTGATCTACCGCAAGGACCTGTTCCGGGCGGCCGGCATCGCCGCCCCGCCGAAGACCCGCGATCAGTGGCTCGCCGACACGGAGAAGCTCGACTCCGGCGGGAACCAGGGGATCTACCTCGCCGGCCAGGACTGGTACACACTCGCCGGATTCGTCTGGGACGAGGGCGGCGACCTGGCCGTGCAGAAGGACTACGACTGGAAGGGCGCCCTGGACACCCCGGCCGCGCTGCGCGGCATGGACTTCTACCGGCGGCTCCAGGCGCTCGGCCGGGGCCCGGTGGCCGCCGACGAGGAACACCCGCCGCAGGCCGGGGTGTTCGCGGGCGGCAGGGTCGCCCAGATCGTCGCCGTACCGGGGCTCGCCCAGTCGATCGTGCGGCAGAACCCGTCCCTGAAGGGCAAGCTGGGCTTCTTCCCGGTGCCCGGGAAGACCGCCGCCCGGCCCGGCACGGTGTTCACCGGCGGCTCGGACCTCGTCGTCCCACGGAACACCGGGGACCAGTTCGCCGCGACGGCCGTCGTCGGGGCGCTCACCGGCGCCACGTGGGACACCGAACTCGCCCGCACCATGAACTACGTGCCCAACAAGACCACGCTGGCGGGCGCGGTCGCGGGCGAGGAGGGGGTCGCCGCCATGGCCGCGGGCGCGGCGCACGGCCGGGCGACCCCCGGCACCCCTCAGTGGGCCGACGTCGAGGCCGACAACCCGGTCAAGCAGTACATGACGCGGGTGCTGACCGGGGCGGACCCGCAGACCGAGGCCCGCCGGGCCTCCCGCAGGATCACCGAGGAGCTGACCCCCGGCCTGTGACGCACCCGCCGGCTCACCGGGCCATGCTCAGCGACAGCGCGAACCGTCCCTCCGCGTCGGTCCACCAGTGGGTCAACTCCAGCCCCGCGTCGGACAGTTCCTCGGCCACGCCGGCCCGGCGGAACTTCGCCGACACCTCGGTGCGCAGCTCCTCTCCCGCCGCGAAGTCCACGGCGAGGTCCAGCGCGGGCACCTTCACGGTCTGCGCGATCCGGGAGCGCAGGCGCATCTCGATCCACTCGCGCTCGGGGTCCCACAGGGCCACGTGGTCGAAGGAGTCCGGGTCGAAGTCGGCGCCCAGTTCCCGGTCGACGACGGCCAGCACGTTCTTGTTGAACGCCGCCGTCACCCCGGCCGCGTCGTCGTAGGCCCGCACCAGCACCCGCTCGTCCTTGACGAGGTCGGTGCCGAGCAGCAGCCCGTCGCCCGGCGCCAGCAGCGAGCGCACGGCGGCCAGGAACTTCGCGCGCTCGTCGGGCAGCAGGTTGCCGATCGTGCCGCCGAGGAACGCCACCAGCCGGGGCCCGGGGGTGGCGGGCAGGTCCAGCGGGGCGGTGAAGTCCGCGATCAGCGCGTGGACTTCGAGTCCCGGCCGCTCCTCGACGAGCGCCTGCCCGGCCTGGGTGAGGGCGCTCTCGCTGACGTCGACCGGGACGTACGCCGCCGGCGCGAGCGCGTCGAGCAGAAAGCGGGTCTTCTCCGAGGAGCCCGAGCCCAGCTCGATCAGCGTGCGGGCACCGCTCGCCGCGGCGATCTCGCCGCTGCGGACGGCGAGGATCTCCCGCTCGGCCCGCGTCGGGTAGTACTCGGGCAACTCGGTGATCTGCTCGAACAGTTCGCTGCCGCGGGCGTCGTAGAACCACTTCGGCGGCAGCCACTTGGGGTGGTCGGTCAGGCCGTGCAGGACGTCGGCGCGCAGCGCGGCGTCCGTCGCGTCCTCGGGCAGGGTGCGGGTGACAAGAAGGGGGCTCACGTACAGGGCTCCTTCGAGGATGGGGGTCCCCCCGCTCGAGCGGAGTCGAGAGTGGGGGAGGAAGCGGGGTCCTCCAACGGGGCGAGCAGCACACCGGCGCGGCTCGCGGTGAGCACGGTGCGGTCGGGGACCTCCTGCCAGAGCGGGTCGTCGTCGTACGGCTCGGAGGCGACGACGGTGCTGCGGCCGGGCTCCGTGCGGTACCAGAGGCTGTCGCCCCAGGCGGTGGCGGCGATCGTGGCGCCGTCGGTCAGCAGCAGGTTGAGCCGGGAGGCGGGGGCCGCCGCGGCCAGTCGGCGCACCGCTTCGCCGAGCGCCTGGCCGGGTTCGTCGCCCGAGCGCAGCCGGTGCAGGACCAGCGCCCAGACGAACGCCGAATCGCTGCGCGCCTCCAGCGCCAGCAGGTCGACCGGCGGCAGGGCGGACAGCAGCGGGGCCGCCGCGTCCGGCCAGCCCGCGACGGCGCCGTTGTGGCTGAACAGCCACCGTCCGGACGCGAAGGGCGCCGCGGCCGCCTCGGCGTCCGCGCCCGCCAGCGTCGCGTCCCGTACGGCGGCGAGGACGGCACCGGAGCGCACCACCCGCGCCAGGTCGGCGAAGGACAGGTCCGCCCAGATCGGCCCGGCCCGCCGGTAGCGCGCCGGGACGGGATCCTCCGGGGCGTACCAGCCCACCCCGAAACCGTCCGCGTTGACCGTCCCGGAGGCCTGCCGCTGCGGCGCCCACGACTGGTGCACGAGGCTGTGCGGCGGCTCGACGAGCAGCTGCCCGAGCGGTGTCTCCGGCCCCAGATAAGCGAGATGACGGCACATCAGAGGGCCTCCGAGCGGGCGGTGCGGAACCCGGAGAAGATCTGCCGGCGGATCGGGTAGTCCCAGTTGCGGAACGTGCCCCGGCAGGCCACCGGGTCCACCGCGAACGAACCGCCGCGCAGCACCTTGTACTCGGGGCCGAAGAACACCTCCGAGTACTCCTTGTACGGGAAGGCCCGGAAGCCGGGGTACGGTTGGAGGTCGCTCGCCGTCCACTCCCACACGTCCCCGATCAACTGCCGTACGCCGAGCGGGGATTCACCGGCCGGGTAGCTGCCGGCGGGCGCCGGGCCGAGGTGACGCTGACCGAGGTTGGCGTGCTCGGGCGCCGGATCGGCGTCGCCCCACGGGTAGCGCCTGGACCGGCCGGTGGCCGGGTCGTACCGGGCGGCCTTCTCCCACTCCGGCTCGGTGGGCAGCCGCCGCCCGGCCCAGCGGGCGTAGGCGTCGGCCTCGTACCAGCACACGTGCAGCACCGGCTCGTCCGGCGGGACCGGCTCGGTGACCCCGAACCGGCGGCGCAGCCACTGCCCGCCCTCCCGGTGCCAGAACAGCGGAGCCGTGATCCCGTGCTGCCGGATGTGCCCCCAGCCCTCCGGCGTCCACCAGCGCTCGCCGGCGTAGCCCCCGTCCTCGATGAACGCCTGGTACGCCGCGTTCGTCACCGGCGTCGTGTCGATCCAGTACGGTGCCACCTCCCGTACGTGCGCCGGGCGTTCGTTGTCCAGCGCCCACGGTTCGGCGGAGGTGCCCATCGTGAACGGGCCACCGGGCACGAGGACTTCGGCCGGGCCGGTGAACGGCGGCGCCGGGTCGGGGTCCGGGGCGGTAAGTGCCCGCGGGCCCTTTCTGAGCTGATGGGTGATCAGCATCGTCTCGTCGTGCTGCTGTTCGTGCTGGGCGATCATCCCGAAGGCGAACCCGGCCTCGGTCAGCCGGGAGCCGTGGAAGTCGGCGCCCTCCAGCAGATCCAGCACCCGGCCGCGCACCTCGGCCGCGTACTGCCGGGCCTCCGCGGGCGGCAGCAGGGGCAGCGAGGGGCGCGCGGCGCGCGGATGCTCGAAGGCGTCGTACAGGCCGTCGATCTCGGGCCGCATCGCCTCCCGGCCACCGACCGCCCGCAGCAGCCACAGCTCCTCCTGGTTCCCGATGTGCGCGAGGTCCCACACCAGCGGGGACATCAGCGGGGAATGCTGGGCGGTCAGGTCCGGGTCCTCGACACAGGTCGTCAGCAGCGTGGTGCGGTCCCGGGCGGTGACGAGCGAGGCGAGCGCACGCTCGCGCAGGGCCTCGCTGTCCGGGACGTCCGGCTCGGCCGTACCGGTGCACGTGCCGGTCTCGGGGGCGTTCATGTGCGGATGTCCTTCCTGCGGCGGCCGGGGGGAGTGCCTCCGGGGTCCGAGGTGTCTCCGGTGCGGTGGGACCGGGCCGGCTCCGTACGGCGTCGCCGGTCCAGCAGGTCGTCGGCCGGGCTGCGGCCCCGGGCGACGTAGCGGTCCCGGTACGCGGCCACCGCGCCGATCACCGCGGCGTCGGCGCCGAGCCGGGGCAGCGCCTCCAGCGCCGCCGCGAAACACTCGGCGGCCATCTCGCGCAGCTCCGGATCGGCGAGCCCGGAGCGGGCCGCGTCCGTCCACAGCGGATTGAGTGGCGCCGGCCGGTGCAGCGTCCGCTCCACCAGCGGTTTCACGCTCCGGTACGCCGTCTCGGCGGCCGCCGGGTCGTCGAACAGCGCCGCCGTCACCGCAAGCGGCACGATCCAGCCGTCCTCGCCGGGCTGCGCGTCGATCATGCGCAGCTCCAGATGACCCCGCGGCCGGACCGGCGGGAACAGCGTGGTCAGGTGATAGTCCAGGTCGGCCCGGGTGGGCGGCCGGGGAGTCGCGGAACGCGTCCACTCCCGGAAGGTGAGCCCCTCGGGCACCTCCCACGGCGCGCCGTCGTCCCGGCGGACGCACATCACCGGGGAGTCCAGCACATGCCGGGCCCAGGCGCCGCGGGCGTCGCCCTCCAGCGGGGGAGCGCCCGCGCGGCCGGCGCCGATCTCCATCCACATCAGCTGCCGGGTGGACTGCCAGCCCGTGGGCTCCCGGCCGATCAGCGGGGAGTTGGCGAACGCGGCCACCAGGACGGCGCCCAGGTGATGCGCCAGCCACCAGCGCCGCTCGTGTCCGAGCGGGCCGGGCTCCTCCTGCCCGGCGTCCACGCAGACCTGCACGGACGCGGAGGCGCACATCATGTGCCGGCCGGCCGGACCGGTGCGGTCCAGGCACGTCTCCATGGCGTCGTAGCGCGGCTCGTGCAGGAACCGGCGCGGGGTGTGCCAGGGATCGTGGCCGACGCCGACGAGGGTGAGACCGTCCTCGGCGAGGACGCCGCGCACGGTGTCCAGGTCGGCGGAGACGGTGCGGATGCACTCCATCAGGGAGGCGGCGGGCGGTGAACTCAGCTCCAGCTGGCCGCCGGGCTCCACGGTGAGCGGCGACCGCAGGCGTACGGCCCGCAGGGCGGCGTAGGCCGCCCGAAGTCGTTCGGGTGTCACGGGGAGCTGCGGCGCGCGCAGCTCGTGGACCAGCCATTCCAGTTCGACACCGAGCGCGCGGGGCGGCCCGGTCTTGAAGCAGATGCCCCGGACCAGGGCCTCCACCTCGGCCTCGGTGACGGCGGTGCGGTGATCCGTACAGTCACCGCCGTCGTTCTTCGAGTCGGACATGTCGGGATCCTCCTGAGATTCCACCATGCCATCCGCCCGGTTGCTCTTGGGGCCGGGCAGGCATGCGCTCTACCCAAGACCCTGGAGCTGGTTCGCACAAGAGTGCCCCACCGGATGTTCCGGTTCGGTCATATCCGTTTCCTGCGCGTTCCCCGGGGCGTTCCGGCGCGGGAAACTCCGTTGCAGCGCACGACCAGCATCACCCAGGATGCGTGCATGAGCACGACGGGGGAGACCGCGCAGGCGGTCGTCACGGCGTCCACGGGGGTGGCGCCGTGAGCGCACGCCTGCGCGGGATCGCCGCGGAGACGGAAGCGATCGTGAGCGCGGGCCGCTACCGCGCGCCGGACGGCCGGGAGGTCGTCCTCGCGGTGGACATCGAGGCCGCGCGGGCCGGGACACGGATGTTCGGGCCCGAACCGGTCTCCGTACGGCAAACGGGTGACGCGCCCGTGGCTGGGGGCCCCGTCTTCGAGGTGACCGGTGAGAGCAGCCTGGAGGCCGCCCGCCGACTGTCCGACGCTCCGGTCGCGGTCCTGAACTTCGCCTCGGCCCGCAATCCGGGCGGCGGCTACCTCAACGGCGCGCAGGCCCAGGAGGAGGCGCTGTGCCGCGCCTCCGCGCTGCACACCTGCCTGCTCACGGCCCGCCGCTTCTACGATCACCACCGCGCCGACCGCGACCCGTTCTACACGGACCGGGTGATCCACTCACCGGCCGTCCCGGTCTTCCGCGACGACCGCGGCAGGCTGCTGACCGAGCCGTTCCGTGCCGGCTTCCTGACCGCGGCCGCCCCCAACGCGGGCGTCGTACGGCGCACGGCACCGCAGCGCGCCGACGCGTTGCCGGGCGCGCTGGCGGTCCGTGCCGAGCGGGTGCTGGAGACGGCTGCCGCCCAGGGGTATGGCCGGCTGGTGCTGGGTGCCTGGGGCTGCGGCGTGTTCCAGAACGACCCGACACAGGTCGCGGGGGCCTTCCGGGCCCTGCTCGGGCCCGGCGGCCGGTTCGCCCGCAGCTTCGACCACGTGGTGTTCGGGGTGCTGGACCGGACGCCGGGGGCGGCGGTGCGGGCGGCCTTCGCGCGGGCGTTCGTCTGACGCCGGGCGGCGTCGGTCAGGTCCAGCCGTAGCGCTCGTGCAGCCGTCGGCGGACCAGGTCGAACCGCCCCCGGTCCAGTGCGCACGCCTCGCGGCGCATGCCCTCCTCGTGCAGCCGCAGCACGCGGTCCACGTCCACCCAGGAGTCGCGGTCCGAGCGGTCCCACGGCCCGCTGCCGATCGCCACGTAGTCGCGGTCGCCGTCGTGCCGCTTGCTCGTCAGCTGTACGGCGAGGACGGTGCCCGCCGCCTCCCGGGCGACGACCAGCACCGGGCGGTCCTTGCCCCGGCCGTCGTGCTCCTCGAAGGGCACCCAGGTCCACACGATCTCGCCGGGGTCCGGGTCGCCGTCGTGGGCGGGGGAGTACTCGGTGCGCACCCGGCCGACCTCGCGCGGGTCGGCCTCGGTGGTGGCGTGGCGGCCGTACCGGCCGGGGACGTTCTCTTCGGTAAACGTGCTCACGGGGGCACACCCTAGCGGTCGGCCGCAGCGGGGCAACGGTCGCCCGTCGCCCGGCTGTTGCGGTGGGCCGGGTCAGGTGTCGGCGGGGCGGGTGCCGATGGACATGCCGGGACGGCGGCGGTGCACGGTCACGTACGTCAGTCCGGCCGCACCGGCGGTGAGTCCGCGGGCGCGGCCGTGCGGCAGCCAGACCAGGGCGCCCTCGGCCAACGGCTGGGGCTCGCCGTCCCGTTCCGTGCCGAGCACGCCGTAGCCGCCGGTCACGAGGAGCATCACGTCCAGATGCGGCTCCGTGTGGACCTCGACCCGCCGGCCCGCGGCGAGCCGGACCACGTTGGCGTCGAGCTGACGGCCGCTCTCGGCCAGCTTCCACAGCACCCCGCCGGGCAGCGGCGGATACTCCGTCAGGGCCCGCGTGTCGCACAGCACGCGCGGCCCGGTGTCCCTCGCGGACGGCGGCGTCGTCATTGTCTCTTCCCCTCGGGTCTTCCCCGTGCTCCCGGCGCTCCAATTTATACATGTAGGATTCGTGAAAATAGGCGCAGGTGGGAACACGCTGGTGGGAGCGGAGGCGGAGAGGGGTGCCGGAGGTGACCTCACGCGAGAGCCCGCGGCGCGAGAACCCGCGGCGCCGGGAGGTGCTGGAGGTGCTGCGCACCGCGCCCGCGCCGCTCGGCGCGGCGCAGGTGGCGCGGAGGCTGGGCGTCCACCCCAACACGGTCCGGTTCCATCTGGACGCCCTGGTGGCCGACGGGCTGGTCGAGCGCCGGACCGTGCGGTCCCCGGGACCGGGCCGGCCCGGCGTCGGCTACGTCGTCCGGCCCGGCATGGACCGCGGCGGCGCCCGTGACTACCGGCTGCTCGCCCGCGTCCTGCTGAGCCGTTGGGCGTCCGCCGACCCGGCCGAGGCGCGCACGGAGGCGATGGAGACGGGCCGGGCGTGGGGCGGCGTCCTGGTGGACCCGCCGCCGCCCTTCGAGCAGCCGACGGCCGAGCGCTCGACGGCCGTGCTCGTCGCCCTGCTGGACGAACTGGGCTTCGCCCCGCGGGTGGAGGACGAGGACGAGAGGGAAGGGGACGGCGGAGAAGAGGCAGCGGAGCGGGGAGGGGAGAGGGCCGACGGTCCGGCCCGACGGATCCGGCTGCGCCACTGCCCCTTCCTCGAACTCGCCGAGGAGTACGGCCGGTTGGTCTGCCCCCTCCACCTCGGTCTGATGCAGGGCGCGTTGACGCGACTGGACGCCCCGCTGACGGCCACCGCGCTGGAGCCTTTCGCCGAAGCGGACTCCTGCGTCGCCCACTTGGCGGGAAACACCGCCGCCTGACACGGAAAGGCCCCTGCCGATGAACACCTCGTCCGCGGCGCTCGCCGGTGCCCTCAGCTTCCTCTGGCTCGGGATGGTGCTGGCGATCTCCTTCCTGGAGGCCCCGCTGAAGTTCCGCGCTCCGGGCGTGACCATCGCGATCGGCCTCGGCATAGGCCGACTGGTGTTCCGGGCACTGAACGCCGTGGAAGCGGTCCTGGCGGTCGCGGTGATCGTCGCGGTCGCGGTGGGCGGTGCCCCGGCCTCGGTCGTCGGACCGACCGCGGCCGTCGCCGTGCTCCTCCTCGCGCAGCTCGTCGCCGTCCGCCCCGTGCTCAACCGCCGCTCCGACCGCGTCCTCGCGGGCGAGGACCTGCCCCGTTCACACAGCCACCTCTGGTACGTGGCACTGGAACTCCTCAAGGTCGTGGCCTTGACCGCCCTGGGTGTCGCCCTGCTCACGGCCTGACGGCTCCCGCACGACCCCGCCCTCCGGGCCGCTCTTGCCGGACGGCCCGCCACCTGAACTGCCGCCTGGCCGACGGGAAGCGCGCTCCTGCGGCCACCACAGATGGGGTCAGGGTCATGACGGCCACCGAGGGGCCGGAGGCCGTCCACCGTTGGGCGCTGCGGGACCGCCCTCTGCCGGACGACTGGGCGCTGCCGGATGGCCCGGCCCGCCGAACCGCCGGGGTTCGCCGCCCTCCCGGGTGCCGGTGGACGGCTCGGCCCGCCCACCCGGGGTCCTGCCGACCCGCCGGGCTTCGCTGCCCTCCCGGGTGCCGGTGGACGGCTCGGCCCGCCCACCCGGGGTCCT
>NZ_MLYN01000085.1:0-46720 GCF_001866675.1 Streptomyces sp. MUSC 14 | reverse complement strand
CCCCTCCCCCACGAAGACCAGCTCGACTACACCCCCGTCCCCCGCAGCGTCGCCCTCGCCCGTCACCGCGCGGCGCGCCTCGTCACCGAGTGGGGATACGAACACCTCGCCAAAGACGTCGCCCTCGTCGTCAGCGAGCTGATGACCAACGCCCTGCTGCACGGCAGCCTGCGCGACCGGCTCGTCCGGCTCCGGGTCCTCACCACGGCCGCCGCGCTCCGCGTCGAGGTCAGCGACCCGCGCGGCGAACGGCTCCCGTGCCCGCGCGACGCGACCGGCGAGGATCAGTTCGGGCGCGGGCTGACGCTCGTCGAGGCGCTGGCCGACGACTGGGGTGCGGGACCACGGGACGGGGTGGGCAAGACGGTATGGGCACAGTGGAGCCTCGGACTCGCCCTCTGCACGCGGGAGGGACGGAAATGGCGCTAGCGTGGGCCCGTGCCGGAAGGAGGCTGGACGAGCGGAAGGGGCAGCCGATGACCATGCCGTACGCGGACGGGAACGGTCCGCTGATCCCCAAACCCGAGCTGACACTGCCAGCGCTTCGGCAGGCCGTGGCGACCGTCGTTCCCTCGCGCCTGCCCGAGTTCTTCGAAGACCTGCAGAAGGCGTTCATCCGGGCTGGAGACGAGGACAGCGTCGTACCGATCCGGATGTTCTACCACCAGTGGGGCGTCGTGGTCGAGATTGAGCGGCACGCCGAGACCGCCCGTCGGCTGCACGCCGCCGAGCAGGCCATCAGCAGCCCTGACCCGGACGTGCGCGAGCGCGCCGTCCGCGAGGCCGGGGAGATCGTGCGCGCCGCTCACCGCGAGGTCGCGGGTGGCTGACTGGCACTGGGAGCCGTTCCAGGACGATCTCCTCGACGAGCTCCCGGACGCGGCGCGCGCCGAGACCGAGCGACTGGCCGAATAGATCGCCGTGCGTGAGTCGATGGTCTTCCTGGAGGGGGCCGAGCACACCGGGCCGGGTCCCGGAGTGCGCACAGAATCCCGGGGGCTGCTGCTGACGGACGTGCGCGGCGAGCGGATCGTGATCGTGCAGGTCAGCTGGTTCGGCTGAGCGGAACCGGCCTCCCCCGGGCCGCATGCCGAAGACATGCGGCCCGGCACCGTACACAGAAGCCCGGATCGTCAGGCAGAGATGCCGTCGATCCGGGCCAGGGCGTCGTCCGCGCCGTACGGCTGCAAGTAGGGCAACCAGCGCGGGTCCCTATGGCCCGTGCCGATGATGCGCCAGGCCAGGCCCGTCGGCGGGGCCGGCTTGTGGCGCAGGCGCCAGCCCAGTTCGACGAGGTGGCGGTCGGCCTTGACGTGGTTGCAGCGGCGACAGGACGCCACCACGTTGTCCCAGACGTGCTTGCCCCCGCGGCTGCGCGGGATGACGTGGTCGACGCTGGTTGCGACGCCACCGCAGTACATGCACCGGCCTCCGTCGCGGGCGAAGAGCGCGCGGCGGGTGAGAGGAACGGGCCCCCGGTAGGGAACCCGGACGAATCGCTTGAGCCGGACCACGCTGGGTGCGGGGACTGTGACGGTCGCGCTGTGCATATAGGCGCCGGATTCCTCGAGGGAGACGGCCTTGTTCTCCAGGACGAGGATGAGCGCGCGGCGGAGCGGTACGACGCCGAGCGGCTCGTACGACGCGTTGAGGACCAGGACGTGCGGCACGGGTGCCTCCTTGGGCGTCGGCGGCGCGTGGCTCGCGCCGGGACGATCTGAGGTCAGTCTCCCCTCATGCCTGGTGAACGCGCCACCATGTCCCGGTAACGGGCTGGGAGTGTTTTCGACCACACCGGATACATCCCCCGGATCATGGCCTGTTCAAGCCAGGGTGAGCCCCGTCTCTCCTGCGGCCCTCCTTGGCGTATTCGCGCGGGGCACACACAATGCCCCGTTAGTGTGGTGGCCAGTCCGTCCGGTGACCTTTTCGTGACCTTGAAAGTCCCTGGAACCCTGACCGCCCCACCGGTTCGGAACCCGCAGCACCTGGAGGTACCTGCCGTGTCGTCCTTGCCCGTCGTCCTCCTGGCCGCCGGTGCGTCGCCGTCCCCGTCCCCTTCCGGGTCGACGGCACCGGCCGTCCCCTCTCTCCAGGACGCCCAGGAGAGCGCGACGAACGCGGCGAGCTGGGTCGAGCAGAACTGGTCGACGTGGCTCGCGATGGGGCTGCAGATCCTGCTGATCGTCGTGATCGCGGTCGCGCTCAGAGCGGTGGTGCGGCGGGCGATCACCAAGCTGATCGACCGGATGGCCCGGACCGCACAGGCCGTGGACGGCACCGCGCTGGGCGGGCTGCTGGTGAACACCGAGCGGCGCCGGCAGCGGTCGGCGGCGATCGGTTCCGTGCTCCGCTCGGTGGCGAGCTTCCTGATCATGGGTACGGCGGCGCTGATGGTGCTGTCGACCTTCAAGATCAACCTGGCGCCGCTGCTGGCGTCGGCCGGTGTCGCCGGCGTGGCGATCGGCTTCGGCGCGCGCAACCTGGTCACGGACTTCCTGTCCGGCGTGTTCATGATCCTGGAGGACCAGTACGGCGTCGGTGACGTGATCGACGCGGGTGTGGCCACCGGCGAGGTGATCGAGGTCGGGCTGCGCGTGACCAAGCTGCGCGGCTCGGACGGCGAGATCTGGTACGTCCGCAACGGCGAGGTCAAGCGGATCGGCAACCTCTCGCAGGGCTGGGCGACGGCCGGGGTCGACGTGACGGTGCGTTCGGGCGAGGACCTGGACAGGGTCAAGGACACGCTGGACGCGGTCGCCGAGCAGATGAGCAAGGAAGAGCCCTGGAACGAGCTGCTGTGGGGCCCGATCGAGGTCCTGGGCCTGGACTCGGTCGTGATCGACTCCATGGTCGTCCGGGTCTCTGCGAAGACGATGCCGGGCAAGGCGCTGTCGGTGGAGCGCGAGCTGCGCTGGCGGATCAAGCGGGCCTTCGACGCGGCGCACATACGCATCGTGGGCGGCGCGACGGCGACGGAGGACGCGGACCCGGCCCCGGATCCGTCGGCCTCGGTCGCGGCCCCCTCGGCCTTCTCCAACGCGGACTCCCCGCAGGCGAAGGCGACGACGCCGATAGCTCCGCAGCCGCCCACGGGTACGGGCAAGTAGCCGGGGAGCGGCGAGGGCCGCTCCGCGCGGCCGTTCCGGCGCCCCCGAGGTAACGACTCCGTCTCCTCGGGGGCGTTGTCTATTGACGCCCCCTTCGTCCTGGGCTTACGTTCCTCCCACCCCAATAGGAAAGTTTCCTAACAGTGATCTTCCGGCGGCCGGTGAGCGGCACTGGACGTCCGGCCAGGTCACTGAGAAGCTGGGCGGCTGGAGAGGCAGGTGTGGACCCCCATGGCAGGAACCGCCGGTACGCCAGGCACCCCGCGCGTCCTGCGCGCCATGAACGACCGCGCCGCCCTGGACCTCCTGCTGGCGCACGGGCCGCTGTCGCGCACCCGGATCGGCAAGCTCACCGGCCTGTCCAAGCCCACCGCCTCCCAGCTGCTGGCCCGGCTGGAGGCGGCCGGGCTGGTCAGGGTGACGGGGACGAGCGAGGGGCGGCCGGGGCCCAGTGCCCAGCTGTACGCGGTCCATCCCGGTGCCGCGTACGCCGCCGGTCTCGACGTCGCCCCGCACCGCATCCGCGCCGCCGTCGCCGACATCACCGGCCGGACCGTGGGTGAGTACGAACTGCCCACGCCGGGGCGGCACCCGGCGCAACCCGTCGTGCAGCAGGTCACCGACGCGCTCGACGGCGCCGTGAAGGCGGCCGGGCTCGCGCGCCCCGACGTGCACCGGCTCGTGATCGGAACGCCCGGCGCCTTCGACCCGGGCACCGGCCGGCTGCGCTACGCCTCCCATCTGCCCGGCTGGCACTCCCCCACCCTGCTCGACGAACTCGCCGCCGCCCTGCCGATGCCGGTGGAGTACGAGAACGACGTCAACCTCGTCGCCCTCGCCGAACAGCGGCTCGGCGCCGCCAAGGGCCACGGCGACTTCGTGCTGCTGTGGAGCGAGGAGGGGCTCGGCGCCGCCCTCGTCCTCGGCGGCCGGCTGCACCGGGGCTGGACCGGCGGCGCTGGCGAGGTCGGCTTCCTGCCGGTGCCGGGCACCCCCCTGGTACGCCAGGTGGCCAAGGCCAACAGCGGCGGCTACCAGGAGCTGGCCGGCTCCCAGTCCGTAGCGAAACTGGCCCGGGAACTCGGCATCGAGGACCTGCCGTCAGGGCCGCACGCCGAGGTCGCCGCCACGCTCGTCGCCCGCGCCGCCGATCACGCGTCCGGCCCCTACCGCGAGCTGCTCCAGACCTACGCGACCCGGCTGGCCGTCGGTCTCGCCTCGCTCGTCTCCGTCCTCGACCCCGAACTCGTCGTCCTCAGCGGCTGTGCCCTCGCGGCCGGCGGCGAGGTGCTGCGCGCCCTCGTCCAGGCCGAGCTGGAGGAGCTCGCGGCGGCCCGGCCCCGGCTGGTCGTCGGCGACGTGGACGAACACCCCGTTCTGCGCGGCGCGTTGGAGTCCGCGCTCGTCACCACCCGCGACGAGGTCTTCGACACCTCGCGCTGAGCCTTCGCAGCACCCTCTTCTGCCCACCCGTCCCCCCGGGAGACCTCGCCATGCCCGAAGTCATACCCTCCGCCGCCCGAAAGGCGGCTTTTGCCGCCGTCGCCTCCCTGGCCCTGCTCACCACCGCCTGCACGGGCCAGTCCGGTTCGGGCGCCACGGACGACGCCTCGAAGGACACGACGATCAACTTCTGGCACGCCTGGAGCGCGCCGAACGAGGTCAAGGCGGTCAGCACCCTCATCGCCGGATTCGAGAAGGCGCACCCCAACATCCATGTGAACGTCGTCGGCAACATGACCGACGACAAGATCAACCAGGCGCTGCGCTCGGGCGGCGACAGGGCCCCCGACGTCATCTCCTCCTTCACCACCAACAACGTGGGCAAGTTCTGCTCCTCTGGCGCGCTGGTCGATCTGAACCCCTTCTTCAAGAAGTCGGGCATCGACCCCGCCGCGACCTTCCCGAAGACGATGAACGAGTACACCCAGTTCGACGGCGACCGCTGCACGGTGCCGCTGCTCGGTGACGCGTACGGGCTCTACTACAACAAGGCGGAGTTCAGGAAGGCGGGCATCACGAGCCCGCCGAAGACCTGGTCCGAGTTCGAGGCCGACGCGAAGAAACTGACGATCCCGGACGGGGATTCGTACAAACAGCTCGGTTTCATGCCGGATTACCACGGCTGGGAGACCACCACCGAGCACTACTTCGCGCAGTTCTCGCCGACGTACTTCGCCAAGGACGGAAAGTCGGACGTGGCCAAGGACCCGGCCTTCGAACAGGGGTTCAGCCTGCAGAAGCGGCTCGTGGACGAACTCGGCGGGTTCCAGAAGCTGGAGAAGTACCGCTCGACGCTCGGTGACGAGTGGGGCACGAAACACCCCTTCCACACCGGCCAGGTCGCCATGCAGCTCGACGGCGAGTGGCGGCTCGGGATGGCGCTGGCCGCCCAGCCGAAACTCGACATCGGCGTCGCCCCGCTGCCCGTCCCCGACGACCAGGCGGCCCAGTACGGCAAGGGCTACATCACCGGCACCATCGCGGGCATCGCCGCCTCCAGCCACAAGCAGAACGCGGCCTGGGAATTCGTCAAATACATCACGACGGACACGGACGCGGTGGTCGGGTTCTCCAACGACCTGCACAACGTGCCCTCCACGCTCGCCGCGCTGAAATCCCCGAAGCTGAAGTACGATCCCCGCTTCAAGACGTTCCTCGACATCGCCGCCGACCCGAACTCGACCACCTCGCCCGCCTCGATCAACGGCGGCCAGTACCTGGTGACGATCCAGCAGTTCGGATACGACTACGAGAGCGGCAAGGCCACCGGTCTGAAGGCGGGTCTGCGGAAGACGGCCGCGCAGATCGACACGGACATCGCGCAGGCGAAGTAGGCGGCGCGGCCCATGAGTACGGTCACTCTCGCGGCCAAGCGCCGCCGCTCGGCGCTGAAGACGCTCGCCTTCATGTCGCCCTGGCTGATCGGCTTCGCGGTCTTCTTCGCGTACCCGCTGATCTCGACGGTCTACTTCTCCTTCATGCACTACGACGGCTTCCGGCCGCCGACCTGGAGCGGGGGCAAGAACTGGACCTACGTCTTCGAGCACTACCCCCTGTTCTGGCCCGCCCTGCGCAACACCCTGTGGCTGGTCGTGGTGATGGTGAGCCTCCGGGTGGTCTTCGGGCTCGGCGTCGGACTGCTGATCACGAAGATCAAGACGGGTACGGGCGTCTTCCGCACCCTCTTCTACCTGCCCTACCTCGCCCCGCCGGTCGCGGCGACCATGGCGTTCGCGTTCCTGCTCAACCCCGGTACCGGGCCGGTCAACTCGATCCTGGCGAAGATCGGCGTCCCGGCACCCGGCTGGTTCAACGACCCCACCTGGTCCAAGCCCGCGCTGACCCTGCTCGCGCTGTGGGGCGTCGGCGACCTCATGGTCATCTTCATGGCCGCCCTGCTCGACGTACCGACGGAGCAGTACGAGGCGGCCGAGCTGGACGGCGCCTCGGCGTGGCAGCGCTTCCGGTACGTGACGCTGCCGAACATCTCGCCGATCATCATGTTCGCCGTCGTCACGGGCGTCATCCAGACGATGCAGTACTACACCCAGCCCCTGATCGCCGGAAAGGTCGCCTCAGGCGTGATCCAGGGCGCGGGCACCCAGTTCGAGCCCGGCTACCCCGACAAGTCCACGCTCACCCTCCCCCAGCTCGTCTACAACCTCGGCTTCCAGCGCTTCGACTACGGCTCCGCGTGTGTCGTCGCCCTCGTCCTCTTCGCCCTGTCGATGGTGTTCACCGCGTTCCTGATGCGGCGCCGGGGCGGCCTCATCCAGGCAGGTGACTGACCATGGCCCAAGTACTGGACAAACCGGTGGAGTTGCCGGCGCCCGTCTCGGCCGCCGAGCGCACCGCCCGGCGCAGGGCGCTGCTGGAGTGGGTCGCGGTGCACTCCCTCGGCGTCGCCGCCGCGCTGTTCTTCACGCTGCCCTTCGTCTTCGTGTTCCTCACCTCGCTGATGAGCGACAGCCAGGCGCTCAGCCGCGATCTGGTCCCGCACACCTGGGAGTGGGGAAACTACCGGCAGGTCTTCGACACGCCCGGCTTCCTGACCTGGTGGAAGAACACGCTGATCTACGCCGGCCTCGGCACCGTGCTGACCGTGGTGTCGTCGGTCCCGGTGGCGTACGCGCTCGCCAAGTTCCGCTTCCGGGGCCGCAACCTGTCACTCATGCTGGTGATCTCGATGATGATGCTGCCCCCGCAGGTGGTCATCATCCCGATGTACCTGTTCTGGGCGAAGCAGCTGGACCTGTCCGGCACGTTGTGGCCGCTGGTCATCCCGATGGCGTTCGGCGACGCGTTCTCGATCTTCCTGCTGCGCCAGTTCCTGATGACGATCCCGAACGAGTACCTGGACGCGGCGAAGGTGGACGGCTGCGGGGACCTCAGGACGCTGTTGAAAGTCGTCCTGCCGATGGCGAAGCCCGGCATCGCCGCCGTCGCCCTCTTCCAGTTCTTCTACGCCTGGAACGACTACTTCGGCCCGCAGATCTACGCGTCCGAGAACCCCGGCGCCTGGACCCTGTCCTACGGCCTGGAGTCCTTCAAGGGCGCCCACCACACCGACTGGAACCTCACCATGGCCGCGACCGTGCTGGTCATGGCCCCCGTGATCCTCGTGTTCTTCTTCGCCCAGAAGGCGTTCGTCGAGGGCGTCACGCTCACCGGAGTGAAGGGTTAACCCGGATATGAAACTCACCGTGGTCGGCGGCGGTTCGACCTACACCCCCGAACTCATCGACGGCTTCGCGCGTCTGCGGGACACCCTGCCCGTCGAGGAACTGGTGCTGGTGGACCCGGCGGCGGAGCGCCTGGAACTGGTCGGCGGGCTGGCCCGCCGGATCTTCGCCAAGCAGGGGCACGGCGGCCGGATCGTCACCACCGACGATCTGGACGCGGGCGTCGAGGGCGCCGACGCCGTGCTGCTCCAGCTGCGCGTGGGCGGCCAGGCGGCCCGCGAGCAGGACGAGACCTGGCCGCTTCAGTGCGGCTGCGTCGGCCAGGAGACCACCGGTGCGGGCGGGCTGGCCAAGGCGCTGCGCACGGTCCCGGTGGTGCTGGACATCGCTGAGCGGGTCCGTCGCGCCAACCCCCGGGCGTGGATCATCGACTTCACCAACCCGGTCGGCATCGTCACCCGCGCCCTGCTCCAGGCCGGGCACCGGGCGGTCGGACTGTGCAACGTGGCGATCGGCTTCCAGCGTAAGTTCGCGAACCTGCTGGGCGTCGCCCCGGCCGACGTCCACCTCGGCCACGTCGGCCTGAACCACCTCACCTGGGAGACGGCCGTCCGGCTCGGCGGCCCGGAGGGCGAGAACGTCCTGCCCAGGCTGCTGGCCGAACACGGAGACGCGATCTCCGACGACGTCCGGCTGCCCCGCCCCCTCGTGGACCGCCTGGGCGTCGTCCCGTCCTACTACCTGCGCTACTACTACGCCCACGACGAGGTCGTGGGCGAACTGCGCACGAAGCCGTCCCGGGCCTCCGAAGTGGCCGCCATGGAGCGGGAGTTGCTGACGATGTACGGCGACCCCGCCCTGGCCGAGAAGCCCGCGCTGCTCGCCCGGCGGGGCGGCGCCTTCTACTCGGAGGCGGCCGTGGACCTCGCGGCGGCGCTGCTCGGCGGGGGAGGCAGCCCGTACCAGGTGGTGAACACCCTCAACAAGGGCACGCTGCCGTTCCTGGCGGACGACGCCGTGATCGAGGTCCAGGCGGCCGTCGGCCCGCACGGCCCGGCCCCGCTGCCGGTACCGGAGCTGGACCCGCTCTTCGCCGGGCTGGTCGCGAACGTGACGGCGTACGAGGAGCTGGCCCTTGAGGCGGCGCTGCGCGGCGGTCGCGACCGGGTCTTCCGCGCGCTGCTCGCCCACCCCCTGATCGGCCAGTACGTGTACGCCGACACCCTCACCGACCAGCTGATCGCACACAACCGGGAGCACCTCGCGTGGGCCTGACCGCACCCCAGACCCCGACCGTCCTCGCCATCGACGCGGGCAACAGCAAGACCGACGTCGCCGTGGTCACCGCCGCCGGGGAGGTCCTCGCCACCGCCCGGGGCGGCGGCTTCCGGCCGCCCGTGGTGGGCGTGCCGGCCGCGCTGGACGCGCTGGCCGACCCGGTCGGGCTGGCCTTCGCCGAGGCGGGCGTGAGCTCCGTCGCGCACGTCTCGGCGTGCCTCGCCAACGCCGATCTCCCGGTGGAGGAGAAGCAGTTGGCGGCCGCGTTGGAGGCGCGCGGGTGGGGGGCGACGGTGGAGGTGCGCAACGACACCTTCGCGATCCTGCGGGCGGGCGTGGCCGAGCCCCGGGGTGTCGCGGTGGTGTGCGGCGCGGGCATCAACTGCGTCGGCATGCGCCCCGACGGCCGTACCGCCCGCTTCCCGGCCATCGGGCGGATCTCCGGCGACTGGGGCGGGGGGTGGGCGCTGGCCGAGGAGGCCCTGTGGCACGCGGCCCGCGCGGAGGACGGCCGGGGCGGGGCGACGGCCCTGGCCCGCACGCTCCCCGCGCACTTCGGGCTGCCGACGATGTACGCGCTGATCGAGGCCCTGCACCTGGACCGGCTCGACGGCGACCGCCGGCACGAGCTGACCCCGGTGCTGTTCGCGACGGCCGCCGAGGGCGACCCGGTGGCCCGCGCGATCGTCACCCGGCTCGCCGAGGAGGTGGCGGTGCTGGCGACGGTCGCGCTGACCCGCCTGGACCTCCTCGGCGAGCAGACCCCGGTGCTGCTCGGCGGCAGCGTCCTCAGGGCCGGTCACGCCCTGCTGGACGACGGCATCCGCGACCTGCTGTCCGCCCGCGCCCCCAAGGCCGACGTCCGGGTCGTGGCGGCGAGCCCGGTGCTGGGCGCTGCGCTGCTCGGACTGGACCGGCTGGGGGCGGATCCGCGGGCGCAGGAGCGGGCGCGGGCCTGCTGGGAGTCGTGACCGGCCCCACCCGACGGAACCGAACAGCTGCACAGGGCGTATTCATGGTGGGCGCACTCCCCTGTTCATGTGGGGCACACTGCGATCCGATCAAGATCCAGTGAAGGCCGGTGCGGATGCCGGTGCGTGCCGCGATACTGGGCGGCGACGAAGGACCCTGGGGGAGGTCGAGTGACACACCCGCCGAGAAGCAGCACGGCGCCGCCACCGGTGGGCCCCGGCCTGCCCGCCGCCGCGCCGGGCATCCCCCCGCAGCCCGGCCGTCCCGCATCCGTACCCGGCTCGCCCGCCCGGCGCACCGCCTTCGCCGAGGGTGTCGACCGGGTGCGCGCCGCGGCCACCACCGAGCCGGGCCGGCTGCGGATCATCGGGGCCGTACTGGCGCTGCTCGTCGTGGCGTTCGGGGCGAGCGCCGCCTGGCAGGCCGACGCGCGCTCGGCCGCCGCCGACGACGTGCTGCACCGCAGCCAGCCGCTCAGCTCGGGCGCGGCGGACATCTACCGGTCGCTCGCCGACGCCAACACCGCGGCCTCCAGCGGGTTCCTGGCGGGCGGTCAGGAGACGCCGCAGTCCCGCACGCGGTACGAGAACGACATCAACACGGCAGCGAAGGGCCTGGTCACGGCCGCCGCGAACGCCCAGCCCGGTTCGGCCTCCGAGGCCACCATCGCCAAGCTGAACGGGCTGCTGCCCGAGTACAAGGGGCTCGTGGAGCGGGCCCGGACCTACAACCGGCAGGGCTATCCGGTCGGCGGCGCGTATCTGCGCTACGCCAACGAGAAGATGCAGCAGGAGATGCTCCCGGCGGCGGAGGACCTCTACACCACCGAGAACGCCCGGCTCGACGCCGACTACGGCGACGCGACGCCGTACCCCTGGCTCGCGATCGGGCTCGGCGTGCTCGCCCTGGCCGGGCTCGGCTGGGCCCAGCACCGTACCTACCGGCGCACCAACCGCGTCCTCAACCACGGCCTGGTCGCGGCCTCCTCCGCCACCGCGCTCGCCCTGCTGTGGCTGGTCGTCGGCCACGCGGTGGCCCGCGCCGAGCTGAACGGCTCGTACGACCACGGGATCCGCTCGCTGACCGTGCTGCACGACGCCCGGATCGCCTCCCTGAAGGCGCGCGGCAACGAGAACCTGAGCCTGGTGGCGCGCGGCGCCGACACCCTCACGGTGAACGGACAGCAGTACGACACCTACTACTACGACTTCGACAAGGACATGGCCGCCCTCGGCAAGGGCCTGACCCGGGCGGCGCAGCTCGCCGACGACCAGGGCGGCAGCGCCCCGGTGAAGACGGCCGAGGGCAACATGGCGGTGTGGAAGCAGCGCCACGGCGCGGTCCGCGACGACGACGAGAACGGCAACTACCAGCAGGCGCTGGACAAGGTCATCGGCGCCAAGGGCACCACCGGCGAGTGCTTCGACGGCGTCGACACCTCGCTCGCCCGCGCCATCGACCACGAGCAGGGCGAGTTCCAGCGGGCCGCCACCGACGGCGAAGGCGCCCTGGCACCGCTGCCGGCGGGCGCGGCCGTCCTCGCGCTGATCGGCGCGGCCGGTGCGGTGGCCGGCATCGGGCGCAGACTCTCGGAGTACCGGTGACAGGGGGCGGGACGATGTACGCGAGCCGTGTACGGGCCGCCCTGCGCGGCTGGGGCGGGGTCGGCGCGATGGCGGTGCTGTGCGCGCTGGCGCTGGGCTTCGTCCTGCTGCTGCCGTGCACCCAGCGGGCACCCCAGCGGACGCAGCCGGGCGGCCCGTCCGTGGCCCACGGCATCCAGGCCCGCGCCGGGTCCTGCGAGGACTCCGAGGCGCAGGACCAGACGCTGTCGCCGTCCGGCGCGGACGGGCCGACGATCGACGCGATCAAGGCCCGTACCGGCGAGCGGCGCAAGCTGATCGTCGGCGTCGACCAGAACAGCTACCGCTGGGGCTACCGCAATCCGAACACCGAGGGCGCGGAGCTGGAGGGCTTCGACATCGACCTGGTGCACCGGATCGCGCAGGACATCCTCGGCGACCCGGACGCCGTGCAGTTCAAGGCGATCCCGACCAACCAGCGGATCTCCGCGATCCAGGACGGGCGGGTCGACATGGTCGTACGCACCATGACGATCACCTGCGAGCGGCTGGGCCAGGTCGCGTTCTCCGCGCCCTACTTCAAGACCGGCCAGCAGGTCCTCGCGCCCAAGTCGTCGTCCATCACCGGCTACAACTCCTCGCTGGCCCACAAGAAGGTGTGCACGGCGTCCGGTTCGACGGCGTACACCAAGCTGTCCGACGACCTGAAGTCCGGCACCCTGCCCTCCTCCACCGACATCTCCACCACCGTCCCCAACCAGCTGGACTGCCTGGTCCGGCTGCAACTGGGCGAGGCGGACGCGGTGGTGACCGACGGCGCCCTCGCCGCCAGCCAGGCCGCGCAGGACCCGACCGTGGAACTCAAGGGCGCGCCGTTCACGACCGAGTACTACGGAGTGGCGATGAAGAAGGACGCGGCCGATCTGGTGCGCCGGGTCAACCGCGTGCTCGTGGACTACCGCGCGAACGGCTGGCAGAACTCGTACGACACCTGGCTGTCGGCGACACTGGGTAAGGACTCGACGGCGTCGAAACCGCCCGCGCCGCGCTACCTGCGCACCAGTTGACCCCGTTCGACCCCCCTACCCGACTTGGACCCCACAGCAGCGAGAGGTGATCGATGGGCGTCACGGACCCCGCCGGGCCGGTGATGGACCGGGACGAGGTGGACCGTGCGCTGGCGCGGCTCGGCCAGGAGCACGAGGCGATCGAGACCTCGCTGCTGGCCCTGCAGGACCACGCGGGCCGCAGACTCCTCGAAGGCGCCGAGCTGACCGGCGTCACGAAGGAGCGCTGGCAGGGCGCCGAGGACCGGATCACCCGGCTGTGGACGTACTTCGACGCCTACGCGGCCGCGCTGCGCTCCGCCCACGACATCCGCGCCCGGCGCCGCTGGTCCAGCCGGGAGGACCTGGCCGAGCTGACCGAACTGCTGCGCGGCGAGGGCGTGACGGTCGCCGGGGAGAGCACGCTGAGCGAGTCCTTCTCGCTGGCCGCCCTGGTCGACCGGATGAACGAGCTGTACGCGACGAGCCTGGACCTGGTCGTCGCCGCCGACGCGGTGTGGTCGGCGCTGCCCGCCCGGATCGATTTACTCGCCGCCGAGCTCCGGCGCACCCGCGAACTCGCGCACTCCGTCGGCGTGCGCCCCGGCGAGCATCCGGCGGGCGACGACCTGGAGCGGATCACCCGCATACTGACGAAGCTGCGCGAGGACGTCGTCTCCGACCCGCTCGCGTTCTGGCTGCCGGCCGAGGGCAGTTCGGCGCCCGGCGGCGGCCGTCCGGACACCACGGTGTACGACCGTGAGGCGCGCGCCCTGGAGGACGTGCGCCGGGAGATCGACGCCGTGCTGACGGTCCGGCAGGACGCCGAGCAGCGGCTGATCCGGCTGCGGGACGTGCTCTCGCGCGCCGACCGCACGCTCGCCGAGGCCCGCACGGCACGCGGCGAGGTGCTGGCGAAGATCGCGGCGACCGAGGTGCCGGTGGTCAGCGGCCCGCCGACGGTGCTGCAGGAGCAGCTGGCAGCGGCCGCCGAGTACCGCAGGCAGGCGCAGTGGCACCGGCTCTCCCCACTGCTGGAGTCGCTGGAGGAGAAGGCCGAGGACGAACTGCTGCGCGCCCGCGAGTCGTTGACGGCGGTCACCGCGCCGCTCGCGGTCCGCGCCGAGCTGCGCGGCCGGCTCGACGCCTACAAGGCGAAGGTGGCCCGGCACGGGCTGGCCGAGGACCCGTTCCTGATCGAGCGGTACGACGCGGCCCGCCGCATGCTGTGGAGCGCGCCCTGCGATCTGCGGGTCGCCGAACAGGCCGTGCTGCGCTACCAGCGGCTGGCCGCCGATCTGCTGGGCGGGACGGGCACACCGCGGGACCGTGAGGGGGACCAGTCATGAGTCAGCCGGGGCAGAGCTGTCAGCGGCCGGGCTGCGAGGGATCGTACGACGACGTCGGCGGCGGCGAGCTGTACTGCGACACATGCGGGCTCGCGCCGGTCGTCTCCGCTGGGGGTCCCCCCTCTGGGGGAGGCATGGTCGGCTCGGCACCCACCGGGGTCACCAAGGGCGCGGTGGACAGCGGCAGTTCGCGCTCCTCGTCCCAGTCGTCCCAGTCGTCCCGGTCGTCCCAGTCGTCCAAGTCGCGCCGCTCCGTGTCCGGGCGGTTGTCACGGTCCTCGTCGGGCCGCTCGGTGTCGGTGCGCAGCTCCGGTTCCTCGTCGGGGACGCCGACGCGCGGGCGCCTCGGCGCCGGGCTGGTCAGCGTGCCGCAGGTGCCGCGCCCCGACCCGCGCGCGATGGTGCTGGACAACCCGGAGGTGCCCGAGCGCAAGCGGTTCTGCTCGCGCGCGGACTGCGGGGTGCCGGTCGGCCGGGCCCGGGGCGACCGGCCGGGCCGCACGGAGGGTTTCTGCACCAAGTGCGGGCACCCGTACTCCTTCGTGCCGAAGCTGAAGGCCGGGGACGTCGTGCACGGCCAGTACGAGGTCGCGGGCTGTCTCGCGCACGGTGGTCTGGGCTGGATCTACCTCGCCGTGGACCGGGCGGTGTCCGACCGCTGGGTGGTGCTCAAGGGCCTGCTGGACACCGGCGACCAGGACGCGATGGCGGCAGCGATCTCCGAGCGGCGCTTCCTCGCGGAGATCGAGCACGCCAACATCGTGCGGATCTACAACTTCGTCGAGCACCTCGACCAGCGCACCGGCTCCCTCGACGGCTACATCGTCATGGAGTACGTCGGCGGAAAGTCCCTGAAGGAGATCGCCAACGCCCGCCGCACCCCGGAGGGCCGCCGCGACCCGCTGCCGGTGGAACAGGCCTGCGCCTACGGCATCGAGGCCCTCGAAGCCCTCGGCCATCTGCACAGCCGCCACCTCCTGTACTGCGACTTCAAGGTCGACAACGCCATCCAGTCCGAGGACCAGCTCAAGCTGATCGACATGGGCGCGGTGCGCAGGATGGACGACGAGGAGTCGGCCATCTACGGCACGGTCGGCTACCAGGCGCCGGAGGTCGCCGAGGTCGGCCCGTCGGTCGCCTCCGACCTCTACACGGTCGGCCGCACCCTCGCCGTGCTCACCTTCGACTTCCAGGGCTACACGAACGTCTACGCCGACTCCCTGCCCGACCCGGAGACCATCGACGTCTTCCGCCGCTACGAGTCCTTCTACCGGCTCCTGGTCCGCGCCACCGACCCCGACCCGGCCCGCCGCTTCGGCTCCGCCCAGGAGATGGCCGAGCAGCTGACCGGGGTGCTGCGTGAGGTCGTCTCCCTCCAGACCGGCCAGGCCCGGCCCGCGCTGTCGACGCTGTTCGGGCCCGAAGTCAAGGTCACCGACCGGGAGTTGTTCCCCCGGCTGGACGAGAACGTGTCCCGGCTGGGCGCCCGGCAGGTGCGCAGGGCCGCGCCCACCGCCCCCGCGCTGCCCCCGGCCTCCCTGGTGAAGCCCGTCGACACGCCCGCCGGCGCGCTCGCGCTGCCGGTGCCGCTGGTCGATCCGGGCGATCCCAACGCCGGTTTCCTGGCGGGCCTCATGACCTCCGCGCCCGCCGAGCTGCTCGGCGCCCTCGACGCGGCGCCGACGCAGACCGTGGAGACCCGGCTGCGCCGGATCCGGGCGCTGCTGGAGAGCGGCGAACGGCACAGCGCGCTGACGAGCCTCGCCACGCTGGACGAGCAGCGGCCGGACGACTGGCGGGTGGTCTGGTACCGGGGGCTGGCCGCGCTGGTCACCGGCGACTTCGAGGGCGCCGCGCTCGCCTTCGACGCGATCTACGACGCCTTTCCCGGCGAGGCCGCGCCCAAGCTGGCGCTCGGCCTGTGCGCGGAGGTGCTGGGCCAGCTGGACAACGCGGCCGAGTACTACCGGCTGGTGTGGGCGACCGACCCGAGCTTCGTCAGCGCCGCCTTCGGGCTCGCCCGGGTGCGGCTCGCGGCCGGGGACCGGCACGGCGCCGTGCGGACCCTGGAGTCGGTGCCGGAGTCCTCCATCCACTTCACGGCCGCCCGGGTCGCCGCCGTCCGGGCCCGTCTCAGACATCGCACAGCGGGCGCGGGCGACGTACCGTTCCTGGACGACTTGACCGCCGCCGCCGGGCAGGTCGAGGCGCTCGACGCGTACGGGCTGGATCCGGCGCGGCGCGAGCAGTTGGCGGCGGAAGTCCTCGGCTCGGCGCTGGACTGGATACTCTCCGGAGGCCAGGGCGCCGTGCCGGCCGCCGGCGGGCGGGTGCTGCTGGGCAGCGGTCTGGACGAGCGGGGCCTCCGCTTCGGCCTGGAGCGCGCCTACCGCACGCTGGCCCGGCTGGCGCCCGGCGGCGAGGAGAGGATCGAACTGGTGGAACGGGCCAACCGTTACCGCCCCCGGACGTGGGTGTAGTTGATGTCGCAGATGCCCCAGCAGGCCGCACTGTCGAAGTGCCCGAGCTGCGCGGAGCCCGTGGAGCCGGGTGACCACTTCTGCGGAGCGTGCGGGTACGACCTCTCCGTCGTACCGGCGCCGCCGCAGGACCAGCCGACGCTGACCATGACCGGCGCCGCCGGGCACGACAGAGACGCGGGGGACGGCGTCGACTGGCCCGCCGCCGAGCCCGAGGGCTCCGGCGCCCCGGACGCGGTGCATCTGCCGAGCGATCTGCCGGGCACGGACTCCGGTGACACGCCCCTGCCCGAGCACGGCGCCGAGGAGGCGCGGCCCGGTTCCGGGGTGTGCTTCGACCGGCCCGCCGAGCCCGAGGAGTACCCGTTGCAGGCGCCCGACCCGCGCGTGGCCGCCGAGGCCGCCGCGGAGGAGGAGCCCGCGCAGGTGTGCGTGGCCTGCCGGGCGGGCCGGGTGGACAGCGACGGCTACTGCGAGAACTGCGGGCACGCCCAGCCCCGCGAACGCGACCACGTGGAGCGCGAGTCGGGCCCGATCGCCGCCGTCAGCGACCGCGGGCTGCGCCACCACCGCAACGAGGACGCCTTCTCCGTCGGCCGCACCGCGCTGCCCGACGGCACTCCGGCCGGCGTCGCGATCGTCTGCGACGGCGTCTCCTCGGCCACCCGCCCCGACGACGCCTCACTGGCCGCTGCCGAGACGGCCGGGGACCTGCTGCTGGCCGCCCTGCCGCGCGGCACGCATCCGCAGGCGGCCATGCACGAGGCGATCGTCGCGGCCGCGCAGGCCGTCGACGCGCTCGCCGAGGAACCGGCCACGGCCCGCGAGCACGCCCCGCACCAGAACGCGCCCGCCTGCACGATCGTCGGCGCGGTGGTCACGCCGGGGCTGCTGGTGGTCGGCTGGGTCGGCGACAGCCGCGCCTACTGGGTGCCGGACGACCGCAGCGCGCCCCCGGCCCGGCTCACCGAGGACGACTCCTGGGCCGCGCAGATGGTCGCCGCCGGGCTGATGAGCGAGGCCGAGGCGTACGCCGACGAGCGCGCCCACGCGATCACCGGGTGGCTCGGCGCGGACGCCTACGAGCTGGAGCCGCACACCGCGTCCTTCAAACCGGACCGGCCCGGTGTCGTCATCGTGTGCACCGACGGCCTGTGGAACTACGCCGAGACGGCCGGGGAGATGGCCGAGGCCGTACCCGCGGACGCGGCCGAGCGCCCGCTGCACAGCGCCCGGGTGCTGGTCGGCCACGCGCTGGACGGCGGGGGCCACGACAACGTAACAGTGGCCGTCGTACCGTTCCCGGCACCGGCCCAGGGGGCAGGATCGGCCTGAGGCCCCGGGCCCGGGGCCACGGGCCCGGGCCACGGGCCGGAGGGGAACGGCCGGAGGGGACCGGCCCGTTCACAGCCATCGCCCTGCGTCAGCAGGGCGTTCAAGGGGGATTTGAGTACGTATGGCCAATTTCTCGAAGTCGAACGTGCCGCAGTTCTCCATGGACGTCTACCAGAACGAGTACCTGCCGGAGGGCGGGCGCGAGGTCAACGCCATCGTCACCGTGACCGCGACCGGCGGCGGCACGACCGGCGGCGCCACGGCCCCGGCGTACCCGCAGGGCCGCGGCCCGTCCGCGGCCGTGGCGCTCATGGTCGACTGCTCCGGCTCCATGGACTATCCGCCGACCAAGATGCGGGGCGCCCGCGACGCCACGGCCGCCGCGATCGACACGCTGCGCGACGGCACGCACTTCGCGGTGATCGGCGGCACGCATGTCGCGCAGGAGGTCTATCCGGGCGACGGACGGCTCGCGGTGGCCGACCGCGCCACCCGCGAGCAGGCCAAGCAGGCGCTGCGCAAGCTGAGCGCGGGCGGCGGTACGGCGATCGGCAGCTGGCTGCGGCTCGCCGACCGGCTGCTGAACTCGGCGGACGTCACGATCCGGCACGGCATCCTGCTCACCGACGGCCGCAACGAGCACGAGTCCCCACAGGACCTGCGGGCGACCCTGGAGGCCTGCGCCGGACGGTTCACCTGTGACGCGCGGGGCGTGGGCACCGACTGGGAAGTGAAAGAAGTCACAGGGATCGCCTCAGCGCTCCTCGGCGGCGCCGACATCGTCGCCGATCCGGCGCATCTGGCCGCCGACTTCACACGGATGATGGAGGCGGCGATGGGCAAGGAGGTCGCCGACGTCTGTCTGCGGGTGTGGACGCCGGTCGGCACGACCATCCGGTTCGTCAAGCAAGTCGCGCCCGCCGTCGAGGACTTGACCGCCCGCCGCGCCGAGGCGGGCCCGCGCGCCGGGGACTATCCGACCGGCTCCTGGGGCGACGAGTCCCGCGACTACCACCTGTGTGTCGAGGTCCCTGCGGCCGGTCTCGGCCAGGAGATGCTCGCCGCCCGGGTCTCGCTGGTCGTGCCACAAGGGGACAGTTCGGTACAGAACCTGGGGGCTCAGGGTCTCGTGCGGGCGGTGTGGACCGACGACATGACGGCCTCCACCTCGATCAACCCCCAAGTCGCCCACTACACCGGGCAGGCCGAACTGGCACACGTCATCCAGAAGGGCCTCGATCTCCGCAAAGCGGGAGATTTCGATGGTGCAACGGCCAAACTGGGACGTGCCGTTCAGCTCGCCAGCGTCTCCGGAAACGCGGACACTGCGAAACTGCTTGCGAAGGTGGTGGACGTGGTCGACGCCGCGACAGGTACTGTGCGGTTGAAGACGAGGGTTGCCGAGGCCGACGAGATGACTCTGGAAACCCGGTCCACAAAGACTGTTCGTGTAAAGAAGTAGCCCTGGAAACGTAGGAGAAGGGGAAGCGCCGACATGCCGACCTGCCCGAACGGACACCAGTCGGGTTCCGACGACTGGTGCGAGGTCTGCGGTCACCGCATGGCCGGTGCCGTACCTCCGCCCCCGCCCCCGCCGCCGCCCGCCGGCGGTTACGGCTTCCCGCCGCCGCAGGGCGGCCCGGCCGGCGGCCGCCCGCCCGCCGGGGCGGCCCCGGAGCCCGAGCTGTGCCCGCAGTGCCGTACGCCCCGCGAGGGCGGCGCGCCCTTCTGCGAGGAGTGCCGGTGGAACTTCCTCACCAACACGGCCACCTCGTACACCCCGGCCGCCCCGCGCCCGCCCCAGCCCCGCTTCGAGCCGCCGAGCGCGACGTACGGCGGCGGTGCCGGGTACGAGTACCAGGGCTCGCGGCCCTCGCAGGTGAACCGGCCCGCCGAACCGATCCCGTCGTTCGGCAGCGAGCCGTCGGGACCGACGCCGTTCGGCGGCGGGCAGCTTCCGGGCCAGAGCCAGGGTCCGGGTCAGGGTCCGGGTGACCCGCCCGGTCCTCCGGCCTTCGGCGCCGGTCCCGGTCAGGTGCCGGGTCAGCGTCCCGGCGGCGTCGGTGGCCCCGGCGGTCCGGGGACGCCGTCCGGTCCGGCTGGTGCTCCCGGTTTCGGCGGCGGTCAGGTGCCCGGACCCGCCGGCCCGTCCGGCCCGTCCGGCTTCGGTGCGGGCCCGGGTCAGGGCCCCCACGGTCCCGGCGGCCCCGGTGGTCCTGGCGGTCCCGCGGGTACGCCGTCGTTCGGCGGTGGTCCCTCCGTTCCCGGTGCCCCCACTCCTCCCGGCGGCCCCTCGGGCTTCGGCGCCGACCCCTCGCGTCCGGTGCCCCCGCCGCCCGGTCCGACCCCGCCCGCCGGTCCCGGCGGCGCCCCGCAGGCGTTCCAGCAGTCCGGCCCGCCCGCGCCGCCCGCCTTCCCGGGCGAGACCACCCGGCCCCCGGCCGGCGGCCCGCCCGGCGGCCCCTCCTTCGGCGGCGGTGAGGACGACTGGGTGCTCTCCCCGCCGTCGTCCGCCGGTCCGGCCGGGCCGGGACAGGGTCCGGTGCCCGGCGGCCCCCAGGGCGGCCCCGGCGGCGGTTACGGCTACCCTCAGCCCGGCGCCCAGCCGCCCGTGCCCGGCGCCGGCTTCCCGCCGCCCGCCGGTCCGGCGACCTGGACGGCGACCATCGGCCCGGACCGCGAGTACTTCATGGCGATGATGCAGCGCTCGGGCCCCGAGGCCGCGGGGCTCAACCTGCCCGCGTACTCGCCCGAGCAGCAGCGCACGCTCAGCGGCAACCAGGTCACCATCGGCCGCCGCCGGCACTCCACCGGCGACACCCCCGACATCGACCTCGCGGTGCCGCCGGAGGACCCGGGCGTCTCGCATCAGCACGCGGTGCTGGTGCAGCAGCCGGACGGCACCTGGGCCGTCGTCGACCAGAACTCGACGAACGGCACCACGGTCAACCTCTCCGAGGAGCCGATCCAGCCGTTCGTACCGGTCCCGTTGCAGGACGGCGACCGGGTGCACGTGGGCGCCTGGACGACGATCACCGTCCGCCGCGGCTGAGGAGCCGGGCGCGGCCGGGCACGCGTCACGGCAGGGGCCAGCCGTACGGCCCCCGCGGGTCGTCCAGCCACGCCCAGGCGCGCCCGGCGCCGACCGTGACGCCGTAGCGCTCGCGCCCGGGCATGCCCTCGCGCTCCCACAGCGCGCAGGCCTCCCGCGGCTCCAGGACGCACCGGGTCAGCGCGAGCAGGAAGCGGAACGTGTCCTGCTCGCGGACCCGGCCCGGCAGCCCGGCGAGCGACGCCCCCCGCGGCTGTGCCCGCCGCTCGCCGCGCAGCGGTACGAAGGAGGCGGCCGACGACAGGAAACGGCCCTCGGCGTGGGCGCGGTCCCGGACCGTGAGGACCAGCAGTCCGGTGGCCAGCGGGGTCAGGACGCGGGCTCCGGGGCGGCACTGGGCGAGCCAGGCGCGCGGGATCGTGGGCAGCGCGCAGGTGGCGATGATCCGGTCGAAGAGGGCGCGTTCGGGTACGCCGCGCGCGCCGTCGCCGGTGGCGACGAACGGACGGTGCCCGGCCGCCGCCAGATGCCGGCGGGCCGACTCGGCGATCTCCGGTTCCAGGTCGATCGTGGTGACGAGGTCGTCGTCGCCGAGCCGGTGCGCCAGCAGGGCCGCGTTGTAGCCGGTGCCGGCACCCACCTCCAGCACCCGGTTCCCGTCCCCGACGCGCAGCGCGGCCAGCATCCGGGCCATCAGGGAGGGCCGGCTGCTGGAGGAGAGCAGTTCGCCGTCGCGCAGCCGGGTGGCGAGCGGAACGTCCGCGTAGACACCGCGCAGCCACTCCTCGCGGGCCCGCGGGTCGGGGCTCTCGCCCCAGCGGCGCCGGTGACCGCCGCGTCCGGCGACGTAGTAGTACGGCACGAACAGATGCCGGGGCACGGCGGCGAACGCCGCCCGCCACACCGGGTCCTCGGCGAAGGCCCCGCCGGCGTCGATCTCCCGCACCAGCGCGGCCCGCGCGGCGGCGGCCCGGGCGGCGGTCCCGGTGTCGTACGCACCCATGCGACCACAGTAGGCGCGCGGCGCCCATGGAGGTCCTAAGCCTTGAGTCCTGGGTCACCGGGTCTGAGACGATGTACGGGTGAATGAGATTCGGCGCGGCACGCTTCAGGAGCAGACCTTCTACGAGCAGGTCGGCGGGGAGGAGACCTTCCGCCGGCTCGTCCACCGTTTCTACGAGGGGGTCGCCGAGGACCCGCAGCTCCGGGCAATGTACCCGGAGGAGGACCTGGGCCCCGCCGAGGAGCGCCTGACGCTGTTCCTGATGCAGTACTGGGGCGGCCCCACGACGTACAGCGCGAACCGCGGCCACCCCCGGCTGCGCATGCGCCACGCACCGTTCGTGGTGGACCGCGCGGCGCACGACGCGTGGCTGCGGCACATGCGGGTGGCCGTCGACGAGCTCGGACTGTCCGAGGAGCACGAGCGGACGCTGTGGAACTACCTGACGTACGCCGCCCAGTCGATGGTCAACACCCCGGACTGATCCCGCTGGTCGCTCGGCTCACCGGGGTTCAGCGGACGCTGACGCCGAGCGAGCCGAGCCCGGCCCTGCGGACGGCGACGGAGCCGTACGGCGTGCGCAGCCGCAGCCACGCCCCGGACGAGAACAGCCCGGTGTCGGCGGCCTCGGTACCCGGCCGCAGGAAGCCCAGGGAGTGGGCGGCGTGCACGGCCCGCACCGGGAGGCCGGCCGGGCCGATCTCCCGGGACCAGATGTCCCGTCCGATCCGGTCCAGCTCCGCGCGGGTACGCCCCTCGGGCCCCAACTCCTCGGTACGGGACCGGAATTCGCCGACCGCGGCGGCGACGGTCACCCGCAGCGCGTCCGGGGCGGGCAACCCCGGCTCGGGCCGCCAGCCGCCGCGCGGCGGCAGCACCCCGGCCCATGGCGGACCGGTGACCGCGGCCGGTACGGCGGCGGTGGCCGCGCGCTCGTCCACGGACTCCAGCAGCTCACCGGCGGAGACGGTCACGTCGAGGGTGACCTCCAGCCCGTCCTCGTACGGCTTCGCCAGCCGCACCGCGCGCACGGCCAGCACCTCGAAGGACGGGGGTCGGCCGAAGACGGCGAGCGCGGTGCCGGCCGCCTGGAGGCGCACCGCGGCTCCACGGTCGTAGTGGAGCAGCCGGGAGAGGAAGGCGGCGAGGTCCGCCGCCTCCGTCTCGTCGGCGAGGTGCAGCACGGTCATGCCGCGACGGCCTCCCCGCCGTCGCCCGTCTCATCCGTGTCATCCGTGTACTTCTTCAGGAACTCGCGCTCCTGCGGGGTGATCCGGCGCGGAGCCTGGTTCTCGAAGTCGAACGGGACGATCACGGTCGAGGCCTGGACGTAGACCGTGTCCGCGTCCTTCACCTCGTAGGCGACGGTGAAGGACGCGGCCCGGATGTGCGTGACCCACAGCTCGATGTCCACGGGCGTGGGCCGGTGGACGAGCTGGCGGCGGTAGTCGATCTCATGGCGTGCCACCACCGACCCGTCCTTCGACTCGGCGCCCCTGCGGGACATGAAGTCGATGCGGGCCTCCTCCAGATAGCGGAGGAAGACGGCGTTGTTGACATGGCCGTAGGCGTCCATGTCCGACCAGCGCAACGGGCAGCGGTAGATGTGCCGCAAGATCGATCAGCCCCGGGTCAGCTTCTTGTAGGTGGCGCGGTGCGGACGCGCGGCGTCCGGGCCGAGCCGCTCGACCTTGTTCTTCTCGTACGACTCGAAGTTGCCCTCGAACCAGAACCACTTCGACTCACCCTCGTACGCGAGGATGTGCGTGGCGACCCGGTCCAGGAACCAGCGGTCGTGGGAGACGACCACGGCGCAGCCGGGGAACTCCAGCAGCGCGTTCTCCAGGGAGGACAGGGTCTCCACGTCGAGGTCGTTGGTGGGCTCGTCGAGGAGCAGCAGGTTGCCGCCCTGCTTCAGGGTCAGCGCCAGGTTGAGCCGGTTGCGCTCACCGCCGGAGAGGACGCCGGTCGGCTTCTGCTGGTCCGGGCCCTTGAAGCCGAAGGCCGACACATACGCGCGGCTCGGCATCTCGACCTGGCCGACGTTGATGTAGTCGAGCCCGTCGGACACGACCTCCCACAACGTCTTCTTGGGGTCGAGGTTCTCGCGGCTCTGGTCGACGTACGAGATCTTGACGGTCTCGCCGACCTTGATGTCGCCGGAGTCCGGGGTCTCCAGACCCTGGATCATCTTGAACAGCGTGGTCTTGCCGGCGCCGTTCGGGCCGATGACCCCGACGATGCCGTTGCGCGGCAGCGTGAAGGACAGTCCGTCGACGAGGACCTTCTCCCCGAAGGCCTTGTTGAGCTTGTCGACCTCGACGACGATGTTGCCCAGTCGCGGGCCCGGCGGGATCTGGATCTCCTCGAAGTCCAGCTTCCGCATCTTGTCGGCCTCGGCGGCCATCTCCTCGTAGCGCGCGAGGCGGGCCTTGGACTTGGCCTGACGCCCCTTGGCGTTCGACCGCACCCAGTCCAGCTCTTCCTTGAGCCGCTTCTGCCGCTTGGCGTCCTTCTGGCCCTCGACCTTGAGGCGGGTGGCCTTGGTCTCCAGGTACTTGGAGTAGTTGCCCTCGTAGCCGTGCAGGCGGCCGCGGTCGACCTCGCAGATCCAGCCGGCGACGTTGTCGAGGAAGTACCGGTCGTGGGTGACGGCCACGACGGTGCCCTCGTACTTGGCGAGGTGCTGCTCCAGCCAGTTCACGGACTCGGCGTCGAGGTGGTTGGTGGGCTCGTCGAGGAGCAGCAGGTCGGGCTGCTCCAGCAGCAGCTTGCAGAGCGCGACGCGGCGCTTCTCACCACCGGAGAGGTTGGTGACGGGCCAGTCGCCCGGGGGGCACCCGAGGGCGTCCATGGCCTGTTCGAGCTGGGCGTCGAGGTCCCAGGCGCCCGCGTGGTCGAGCTCCTCCTGGAGCTTGCCCATCTCGTCCATGAGGGCGTCGGTGTACTCGACCGCCATCTGCTCGGCGATCTCGTTGAACCGGTCGAGCTTGCCCTTGATCTCGGCGACACCGTCCTGGACGTTCTCCAGGACCGTCTTCCCCTCGTCGAGCGGGGGCTCCTGGAGCAGGATGCCGACGCTGTAGCCCGGCGACAGGAAGGCGTCGCCGTTGGAGGGCTGCTCCAGCCCGGCCATGATCTTCAGCACGGTCGACTTACCGGCACCGTTCGGACCGACGACGCCGATCTTCGCCCCCGGCAGGAAGTTCAGGGTGACATCATCGAGGATCACCTTGTCGCCGTGCGCCTTGCGCGCCTTGCGCATGGTGTAAATGAACTCAGCCAAGAGAAACCGTCCGGCAGCTTGAAATCTGGCAGTGGGCAGATACACCCCATCTTGCCTGACTGCCAGCCCTGGGTGTTAACCCGTTTGGTCCGGGCCTTCTGACCTGGGGTTTCTGTGGTGACGATGTGGCAAGCACGGCGGAGCGCCCCGTCCGCTTCCTCGACGTCGACGGTCCGCTCATCCCGTTCGGGGCGTCGTACGACTCCTCGACGTCGGTGCCATCGGTCGCTCAGCGGAACCCGCTGCTCGACCGGCTCGATCCCGGGATCGGACCGCGCCTCCTCGCCCTGGGCTGCCGTCTCGTGTGGGCCACGACATGGATGGAGGACGCGAACGAGGCCGTCGCCCCACGCCTGGGGCTGCCGAAGCTGCCTGTGGTGGAGTGGCCGGACACCGGCGCCGACGAGGGGCCCCGCGGCCTGCACTGGAAGACCCGCCCGTTGGTCGAGTGGGCGGACGGTCAACCGTTCATCTGGGTCGACGACGAGATCAGCGCCATGGATCGCTTGTGGGTCGCTGCGCAACACCCTGGGGCGTCGCTGCTTCATCGTGTCGACCCGGCCAAAGGGCTCGTGGACGCCGACTTCTCCGCGCTCGCCGGTTGGCTCGCGGCTGAGGGCGCCGGCTGACGGCTGACCGCCCGGTTGCCATGGCGCAGAGGCCAGGGAAGACGGAAGGGGGGTTCCAGGGCCGGTGGCACGGCGGTTCTGATGGCACTCGCCGGGTGTAACAACCACCCCAACCCCGCGTCGACACCTCCCGTTCTACGTCGGCACTCTGGCCCGAGAGGGTCGGAAGACGGTTTCCAAGTACGCAGTACCCGGCGGGCTGAGGAGCCCCGCTCGATCCACGCGACGCTAGAGGCCGGCCATGCGGTCCACCGCGTCCTTGGCTTCCTTCAGGTCGGCGCCGGTCATCTCGCGGTACGCCTTGATGGCCGCGACCTGCTTGCCCTCGCGCAGCAGCGCCTGGACCCGCTCTTGCTGCGCGCGCTCCTCGTCCGACTCCTCCACCCCCAACCGGCCGGCGACCAGGGCGAGTCGGCGCTCGATGCGTACCAGTCGCTTGTCCATGCCGGAGAGACGGCTCTGGACGCTCGCGATTCCGGCGAAGAGGCCCAGTCCGAGGAGGATTTCCACTATGTGCATGACAGATGATCCTAGATCGTTCCGGGAAACGGAGAACGGCGGGGCGACACATGGAATATCAGACCATTACGCCATGTATGCACTGCATAGCATTGCGTGAGTAATGGGTCGGCGTCTTCGAACCGTAGAAGGCGGGAGAAATGATCGGACGAAGAGACCTGCTCCTGGCCGGGTCCGTGGGCGGGGCGGCCGCGCTCTTCGCGGCGCCCGACGGGGCGGTGGCGCTGCCGGACGAGAGCGCGGGGGTCCGGAGGGTCGCGGGCGGCGGCAGAGCCCCGGCTCCCGCCCTGGATCCCACCGCCATCCCGAAATACGTCACGGAACTGGTGATCCCGCCGGCCATACCGCAGGCCCGCCGCCCGGAAGGGCACGGCATCGGCACGATGGACACGTACGTCATCGGCGTCCGGCAGTTCGCCCAGCAGGTCCTGCCGCCCCCTCTGCCGCCCACCACCGTATGGGGATACGGCTCGCTCGACGACGAAAGGACGTTCCACTACCCGTCGTTCACCATCGAAGCCACGGCCGACCGGCCTGTCCGCGTCACGTGGGTGAACGATCTCGTCGACGGTGCGGGCCGTTTCCGTCCGCACCTGCTGGCGGTCGATCCCACCCTGCACTGGGCGAACCCGCCGGGCGGCAGGACCGGGCGTGATTCCCGGCCGGTGTTCACCTCGACGCCGGGGGTCTACACCGGCCCCGTACCGATCGTCACTCATCTGCACGGCGGGCATTCCAGCGCGGCGAGCGACGGCTACACCGAGGCGTGGTATTTGCCTCGCGCGAAGGACATTCCGTCCGGATTCGCCACTGCGGGCTCGTTCTACGACGAGTTCCGCGCGGCGTCCGCCCATGAGCACGGTGTGGAATGGAAGCCGGGCACCGCGACCTTCCAGTACGCCAACGACCAACGGGCGACGACTCTCTGGTTCCACGATCACGCCCTGGGGATGACCCGCCTCAACGTCTACTCCGGACTCACCGGGTTCTATCTGCTGCGCGACGGCGAGGGCGACCTGCCCGAGGGGGTCCTGCCCGGACCGGCTCCCGCGGTCGGTGATCCACCGGGTACCCGCTACCACGAGATCCCCCTCGCCATCCAGGACCGTTCGTTCCGCTCGGACGGCTCGCTGTTCTACCCCGCGAGCCGGGAGTTCTTCGACGGGTTCGCGGGGCCGTACCTCCCCGCCACTGACGTGTCCCCCGTCTGGAACCCCGAGTTCTTCGCCGACACCATGGTGGTCAACGGCCGTACCTGGCCGAGGCTCACCGTCGAACCTCGTCGTTACCGGCTGCGCCTCCTCAACGGCTGCAACGCCCGGTTCCTGATCCTGAAGATCGCGGACAGTCCGGCCGCCCGGCCGGCGCGCTCGGCCCTGCCGTTCTGGCAGATCGGCGGCGACGGAGGGTTCCTGCCCGCACCGGTACGGCTGGAGCGGCTGCTGTTGGCCAACGCGGAGCGGGCCGACGTCGTCGTGGACTTCACCGGGATCCCGGAAGGCACTGAGCTGTACCTCGTCAACGAGGGCGCGGACCAGCCCTTCGGCCGAGGCGAGCCGGGAGCGGACTTCCCCGTGGCGGATCCGGCCACGACCGGGCAGGTGATGAAGTTCGTGGTCGGCCCGCCGGAGAGCAGGGACCGGAGCGTCCCGCCGGACCGGCTCAGGCTGCCCGGGCGCAGGCCGCTCGGGCGGGCGGGCGTCACCCGTCGGCTGTCCCTCAGCGAAGTGACCTCCGCCAACCCGCAGGTGCCGCCGGACTCGCCGGTCCATACCCTGCTCGGCACGCTCGACTCCGCCGGCCGTCCGGCACTGCTCGGCTGGGCCGACCCGGTCACGGAGAACCCGAGGCTGAACGCGACCGAGATCTGGGAGCTGCACAACTTCACCGAGGACGCCCACCCGATCCACATCCACCAGGTGGCGTTCGAGGTGGTGGACCGGCAGCCCTTCGACGGATCATCGGTGCCGCCGGAGAGCTGGGAGCGCGGCCCCAAGGACACCGTGATCGCGTATCCGGGAGAGGTCACCCGGGTGAAGGCCCGGTTCGACCTTCCTGGTCGCTTCGTCTGGCACTGCCACCTCGCCGAGCACGAGGACAACGAGATGATGCGGCCGTTCCACGTCGGAGGCGCGGGGCGCCGGTGGTCATGAGCCGTCGGTCTGTTCCCGCTTGCGCAGGACGACCAGGACCGCGCCCCCGATGACGACCAGGCCGATGGCCGCCCCGGCGATCAGCGGAGTGATCGCCGAACCGCCCGTCGCGGCCAGGTTGGTGTCAGGGGCCGTGGTGCCGCCCACCGTGGCCGGGCGGGGGTCGTTGTGGGCCTTGGCCTGCTGGGTCGTGATCGCGCCCTGGGTCTTGCAGTCGAGGACGCCGGTGAAGCGGTGGCTGAAGCCGTTCGGGCCGGTGATCGTGAAGTCGTAGGCCTGGTCCTCCTGGAGCGGGACCGACACCGTGCGGGTGGTGCCCGCGGGGATGGTGTGCCCGGCGCCCATCAGCTCGAAGGTGAAGGGCTTGTCGCCGCTGTTGGACGCGATGATGTCCACGGCGCCCTTGGCGCAGTTCTTGTGCGCCGACACTGCCGGTATGGCACCCTCGGCCGCCCATGTGGCACTCGCGGTCGCCGAGACCGTGGACTCGCTGGAGCCGGCCAGGATCTGGGTCTGGCTACGGCTGTCGGAGGCGAAGGCGCGGCCCACCGGCACGGTCGTCGACGCCTGCACGGTCAGCTGGGCGGTGCCGTCCGCAGCGGACTTGGGGACGTCGAAGTACAGCCGGGTGCCGTTCTTCGCGGTGGTGATCGCCTTGCCGGTCTTGTCGGTGATCCGCACCCCGCTGATGGCCGCGTCGGCCGGCGGGCTGACCGCGACACCGGCCGCGTTGGTGTGCACGGTCACCGGGCCCAGCGGAGCACCGGGAGCACCGGGCCGGCCGGAGACGGCGGGCGGGTCCAGGGTGAGCGAGGCCTGCGGCTCGGCGAGGCCGCGGGCGCTCCTCTCCAGGTAGTCGGCGAGCTTCTCGGCCTGCGGGTCGGCGGCGTCGACCTTCGCGCCGTCGGAGTACCGCCAGATGGCCACCTGGGTGCCGGCAGCCGCGTCCTGCTCGGTGAGGTTGCCCGCTCCCGCCTTGCGAGCGAGCGTGACCAGGTCGTTGACCTGGGGATAGGAGTGCTGGAGGATCCAGCGGACCTTGCCCGCGTCCTTGTTGGTGCCCAGCGAGGTGCTGCTCCAGGACGTCTCCTGGTACGGGGCGTCGCGCTGGGTCGGGGCGCGCAGGTCGACGCAGTACGTCTGCAGGGTGCCGCCGCCGTCGACGGACATCTCGAACAGGCCCGCCTGCACCTTCTGGTCGCCGCCGGCGTCGTGCACCACGGCCTCGCCGTACGTCTTGAGGCCGTTGATCGTGGCCGTCGCGCCGCCCTGTGCCTGAGGTGTCCCCTCGGCCACGGCCGTACCGGCACCGGACAGCACACCGGCCGCCACGATGCCGGACACCGTCGCGGCGGCGGCCAGGCGCTCCGCGAGGGCGGACGGGCGGAACCCAGAGAACGCAGCAAGCACAGAATTCCCCTTCGAGCAGGACCCGTTGGACGTGGGGGAGGGTCCCACCAGCAGAATCGGCGCCCCGGGGGGCATGCCCGGCATCCTATGGATCACGTGGACCCTCTCCTGCCGGTCGGATGTTCCGATGGTCGATCCGATCCGTAATCGTTATCGCCGGGACCGTCCACGAGCTGGGCATATCGACAAATCCACCGGTTCGTACGGGGTGTTGGGCGACCGGACGGCACTGGCCCGCGCGACCCGTCCCGGCCACTGATGTCATGTCACCATGGCTGGTTCCTGGGCCTGTTGAGACACGTCCTGCCCGGTAGCGGCCGCAGCGTCGGTGTCGGCCGGACGCGGTGTCTCCCAGTTCGGCTCCGGCCTCGTGACCGCCGGCTGTGCCTCGGGCTTGGCCGCGCGCACGAAGGCCGCCGTACCGCGCGCGAGGTCGTGCCCGATCGTCATGGCGTCGATGTCGGCCGAGGCCCACTGCTGCTGCCCGTCGCGCACCTCCGTGCGCACCTTCAGCCGGCCCTGGACGACGACGGGCTGGCCCACCTCCACCGACGCGACCACGTTGACCGCGAGCTGGCGATTGGCCCACACCGTGAAGAAGTTGGTGTGCCCGTCCGTCCAGACGCTCTTCTCCCGGTCCCAGTAGCGGGAGGTCACCGCCAGCCGGAACCGGACCGACGGACCCGACGCCGGCTCCCGGTACACCGGCTGGGTCGCCACGTTGCCCACCACGCAGACCACGGTCTCGTTCATGTCCTCGCTCCCCTCCCCCGACCGGCCTCCTGCGGCCGGCGGGCAGCACGCGTACGGGCCCGTCCCGTACGGCTGTGTCACGGCGACCGCGCTGCGAACCGCGATCGCCGAGACCCCAGACTGCCGCCGCCGGGCCGGGCCCGCTGAGCGCTGTGGACGACCTCCCCGCCTGTGGAAAAATCCGCCCCCCACACGAGTGACCCCACCCGCCGTACCCCGTCCCACCGGCCCGGTCCTCGGCACCCCTGTCAGCCCCCCTGCACCCAACGCCCCCTAGCTCACCCTCTGGCCCGCGCCACCCGCCCGTACTGCTCCCGGACCTCCCGGTACCGCAACAGCTCGGCCGCCACCGGATCGAGCACCCGGCCCCGCCCGCAGCTCGCGGCCGTCTCCCGCAACCGTCGTTCCGCGTCCTGGCCGTAGCGTCGTGCCGGGCCTCTCGCGGCCATCCGGCAGCCCCACTCCACCAGTGGCCCGCCGACGATCCCGCACACCATCAGCAGCACCGGAACTCCCAGGTTGGGTGCCATGACGCCGGCGATCTGGCCCACCAGCCACAGGCCGCCCACGACCTGCAACAGCGTCATCGCCGCCTGCACCAGCACCGCCGCCGGCCACCATCCCGGCCGCGGCGGCCGCCCCGGCGGCAGACCGGCCCGCTCGGCGAGTTCGTCCAGCGCCTCGGACAGCCCCTCGGACCCGCGTACGGCCGCCTCGCGCACCGCCAGCGCCCAGGGGGCCGGCAGCCCCGCCGAGGCCTGGTCGGACACCGTACGGACCGCCTGTTCCACGCGCTGGCGGGCGGTCGCCTCCTCGTCGGGCTGGGCCCGCACGAGGTGGCGGCCGGTGGTGGACTCGCCGCGGTGCTGATACCAGCGCCACAGCCGCAGCCAGGGCGTGCCGCAGGCCCGGTTGGCGTTGCGCAGCCAGGCACGCTCGGCGGCCTCGCCCGCCGCGGTGGCGCCCACCGCGTCCGCGAGCCGCGCGGCGAAGTCCTCGCGCGCATCCTCGCTGAGGCCCGTCCGCTGCCCGGCGGCGTAGACGGGCCGCAGCGCGGACGCGGTGGCGTCGACGTCGGCCGCGACCCGGCGGGCCGCCGCACCGCGCTCGGCCACGAACTGGCCGAGCGAGTCGCGCAGTTCACCGACGCCGTCGCCGGTCAGCGCGGACAGGGCGAGCACGGTGGCGCCGGGTTCGCCGTGCTCGCCGAGCGCGATGCCGTCCTCGTCGAGCAGCCGCCGCAGATCGTCCAGGACCTGGTCGGCGGCGTCCCCGGGCAGCCGGTCGACCTGGTTGAGGACGACGAACATGACCTCCGCGTGGCCGGCCATGGGCCGCAGATAGCGCTCGTGCAGCACGGCGTCGGCGTACTTCTCCGGGTCGACGACCCAGATCACCGCGTCGACCAGCTTCAGGATCCGGTCGACCTGTTTACGGTGCTCCAGGGCGGCGGAGTCGTGGTCGGGCAGGTCGACCAGGACCAGCCCGCGCAACTGCGCCTCGCCCTCCGGGGTGTGCAGCGGGCGGCGGCGCAGCCGGCCCGGGATGCCCAGCCGGTCGATGAGGCCGGCGGCGCCGTCGCTCCAGCTGCACGCGATGGGCGCGGCCGTGGTCGGACGCCGTACCCCGGTCTCCGAGATGGCCACTCCGGCGAGCGCGTTGAACAGCTGCGACTTGCCGCTGCCGGTCGCGCCCGCGATGGCGACGACCGTGTGCCGGCCGGACAGTTTGCGGCGGGCGGCCGCCTCCTCCAGGACCCGGCCCGCCTCGGCGAGGGTGCTGCTGTCCAGCCGGGTCCGGGAGAGCCCGACCAGCTCGCGCAGCGCGTCCAGGCGGGAACGCAGCGAGCCGTCGTAGGCCAGCGGGGCGGGGATCTGGCCGCCCGAGCCACGGCCGCCGCCGTCCAGCACGGAGGCGCGTTCGGCGGCGAAGGCGGCGGCGGTGGCCTCGGTGAGCCGCCGGGCGATCAGCCCGTCACCCCACGGCTCCCCCGGCTCGGCTGTTTTCACCGACTCGGCCGGCCGTACCGCCTCGGGACCGGCACCTGCGGCGGGGGCGCGGGGCGAAGGCGCGGCAGGGACGGTGGGGGCAGTGGGTGCGGCGGGGACACGGGGGTGCGGCGGCGGGAGCCGGCGCCGGAACGGCGGGGCACCGGCCGGGCCGCCCCTCCCCCGCGCCTCGCCCCGTTCGTCCTCGCCCTCGTCCTCCTCGTAGGCAACGTTATCGACGCGATCGACGTGACCGGCGTCCTCATATGTCTCGGCATATGTCTCGGCGAAGTCCGCCACGCGCGTGTACGGCTCACGCACGGTGGTCTCGACCGCCGTGTCCGTACCTCCGGCACCCTTGATGCCGCCGGCATCGTCGACGCCGATACGGCCGTCCGCGGCCCTCTCGATCGGCTCCACGCGCGCGTTGCCGTCGTGCTCCATACGCCCCGTGCGCCCTGTGCGCTCCGTGCGCCCCGTGCGTCCCATGGGTTCGGTGTGATCCGTGTGGTCCTGGTCAGTGACAGCGGTCACCGGTCACCTCTCCTTCAGCAGTGCGGACAGCGCGGCGATGAGTTCGGCCTGGGGTTCGGGATGGACGTCGAGAGCGTCGAGCGGGGCGAGGCGCCGTTCGCGTTCGCGCTGCATGACGCGGTCCACGCGCTCGCTCAGCAGCCGTCCGGCCCGGTCGCGAAGCCGCAGCGCGCCATGGGCGCCGAGCCGCTCGGCGAGCCCTTCGCCCGCGGTGCGCGCCCGGCGTCCGCCCAGCAGCGCCGTGGCGACCAGGGCGGCGACGGCCTCCGGATCGGGGGCGGCGCTGCGCTCCAGGTCGCGCGACTCCTCCTCCGCGTACTCCTCCAGCTCGCGCCGCCAGCGCCGTACGGCGATTCCGATCCGGTGCTCGGTGCTCTCCACGGTGGAGTCGCCGGCGGCGAGGGCGGGGTCGTCGCCGGCGGGCTCGCGCCGCCAGGCCTCGTCGACGCGCTCGTCGGCGGCCGTGACGGAGCACAGCAGCAGCGCCGCCAGGCTCTCCACGAGCGCGTCGAGGAGTTCCCCGGCGGCGCAGTCCAGCGGGAAGGCCCGCCAGCGCTTCAGGGCGTCCCCGGCGAGTACGGCGCCGGACTGCAGCCGAGCGCGTACGCGCGCGTGCTCGCTGTCGTAGGCGGCCTCCACGGCGGAGGTGAGCCGGAGCGCGGCGGCGTACTGGGCGGCGGCCTCAGCGGCGAGTTCGGGCATGCGGGACTTGAGCGAGTCCAGCAGGCCGCAGGCGGTACGGGTCATGACCTGCTCGCGGGCGGCCGGGTCCTGGACGTGATGGACCAGCCAGCTCTTCAGCTGCGCGACGGCGGTGGCGGGCAGCAGGCCCGCGCCCCAGGCCGACTCGGGCAGTTCCGGCACGGTGAAGCGGGGTACGTCGCCGAGCCCGGCCTTGGCGAGCAGGGCGCCGTACTGCCGCGAGACCTCGGAGACGACCTGGTGGGGCACCCGGTCCAGTACGGTCACGAGGGTGGCGTCGTACTCCTTGGCGGTCCGCAGCAGGTGCCAGGGGACGGCGTCCGCGTAGCGGGCGGCCGTGGTGACCATGATCCAGATGTCGGCGGCGCACATCAGCTCGGCGGCGAGGACACAGTTGTCGGCGACCAGCGAGTCGATGTCGGGGGCGTCGAGAAGGGCGATCCCGGGCGGGAGCGTGTCGGTGGTCTCGACACGCAGCACGCGCGCGGGGTCCTCGCCGGGGAGCAGGAGATCCTCCGCGGCCTCCTGCCGGGGCTCCCACACGCGCGCGAGGTCGGGCAGCACACGCATGCGACTGAACCAGTGCTGGTCCTCCGGATGGCAGACGAGGACCGGCGTCCGGGTCGTCGGCCGCAGTACGCCCGCCTCGCTGACCCGGCGGCCGACGAGGGAGTTGACGAGCGTCGACTTGCCGGCACCGGTGGACCCGCCGACGACCGCCAGCAGCGGCGCCTCGGGTTCTCGCAGGCGGGGAAGGAGATAGTCGTCGAGCTGGGCGAGGAGTTCGTCGCGGTTGGCACGCGCGCGTGGGGCCCCGGCCAGGGGCAGCGGATAGCGTGCGGCGGCGACACGGTCGCGCAGCGCGGAGAGTGTGTCGAGCAGCTGAGGCCGAACGTCCAAGGTCACCACATGCGAAGAATGCCCAATTTTAGGGGAATTCTGAAGCATATAGACATGTCTGCGCGCCGACGGGACAGAACCGACAGAAGGGACGACTGGGACGCGGGCACAGTCCAGGCATAACGAGTGCACAACACCCGGTGCGTCGGACGCCAAAAGCGATGCACGATTCGTACCTGCCTGCGATTATCAGGACCGCTTCACCGAACCTCCACATCGAGCCACGGAGGCGAAGCGACAGGGTCGAGGAACAGGGAGCTTTATCCTTGGTCCCGCCACCAGGCCCCCGTAGCTCAGTGGATAGAGCAGGCGCCTTCTAAGCGCTTGGCCGCAGGTTCGAGTCCTGCCGGGGGCGCCCGTGCACAGCCCTCCCTCGGGAGGGCTTTTTGCTGGTCAGAGTGGGTGACGCAGAGGCGAGACAGCCCAGGATGCCCTCTTGGCGATCAAGGTCCGGGTCCAGGACTGTCCGGCTGTCACCGGGTTTTCGCGGGTGGCCGGGGCGGATGCGTGTCGAGGTCCCCGACCAGAGGAAGATCAGCCAACACCCGGCATCTCCGGCTCTGCCTCTGCCTCCGGAGGTCGCCAGGAGCACGGCAACGCTGCTCCCGGCCCACTCGTCCACCCGAGCGGTCGGGATGCTCGTCGAGCCACCCGGTGTGACGCGGGAGCAGATCACCCGGCTGGAGCTGTTGTGCGTGATGCGCCTCTGGACGTCCTCGACCTGCCGAGCGAGGACTGCCCCGTCATCTCCCCCCACGAGATCACCGAGGTGACCGGACCGGCCAGGACGACGGCGCCGGCCCTGGAGAAGAGCGACGCCACTGATACGAGCGCGGCTTACCGGACCTGCTGCCACACGGAGGGGCCCCGCCGACACGACGCACGCAGCACAGATCCAGACCTTCCCGAACGTTTCTGCAGGTCAGCCTACTTATCCCATGATCACTCACGGCAGTGAATCAGCCGGATTCCTGCAACTCGCCGAGCGGCGAGGCGGTTGCCCCAGGTGCTCATCAGGAAATCACCAGAAAGGGACCGCCTTGGCCACGCCCTACCTCGCACGCCTCACCACCGCTCTCGCCGCAGCAGGAGCCCTCGTGCTCACTGCCTCGACCGGTGCACACGCCACAGCGATCGGGACAACTCCCGTGCACACCTTTGAGTACAGCGTGGGCGGCGTGACGATGAAGGTCCCGACGGGCTGCATGTTCACCCACGTCATCCGGGGAAGCGGAAGGAAGATCACGTACCAGAACGCCGGCGTCGACTGCGCCTTCGTCGGGGCGCTCAGCAGCGGCTTCTGCAACTGGCGCATCGACTTCACGTACGCCGACACCGACAACCGGACCTACCGCACCTCGCGCGGCAGGACACACAACGAGTGCAAGGCCGACCCGATGCGGAACAACTCTCCCCAACGGCTGCCTCGTTATGGCAAGGCATGCGCCCACCTCCTCGTCAACGGAGTGCGGCGCGTAAGCCAGTGCCACAACATCACGAGGTGAGTAGTTCATGATCACGCAGCAACAGGGACAGGACGCGGACCGGGTACGGGACAGGCAGCGGCGTCGGGCCAGGATCACCACGTTCCTTGCGGGCCTCGTCGCCACGCTCGTCTTCTTCGCTTTCTTCCCCGGGCTGCCGCACGTCATCGACTGGGGTGCCATCCTCACCTCCCTCGCCGTGGGCGGACTTGCCCAATGGGGCTGCCAGTCCTGGATGAACAGGACGGCGAAGGGGAAGACGGAAGGTCTGTGACGAGTGCGGTGGAGCCATCAGGTCCCACCGCGCTCGGGCGGCTCGGGGCCATATCCCGACTTGAGATCACCCATCGGGACAGCGCCCGCCAGAACGGAGTGCCCGGAGCCGCCCCAGAGCCCCGGCGCTCCGCCATACCCTCCGCCGCCCCCTGCCGTCGGAGAACCGGTCGGGGATTACAGTCGCGGCGGGGAAAGGAGAGTCGACATGCGACTTCGCTGTGCGGTGCTGGACGACTTCCAGGGGGTGGCCGCGTCGATGGCCGACTGGTCGGTGGTCGAGGACGAGGTCGAGGTCGTCGCGCTGCGCGAGCACCTCGCCGACGAGGACGAGGCCGCCGTCGCCCTCGCCGGGTACGACATCGTCGTCACCTTGCGCGAACGCGTCCCGTTTCCCGGGTCGTTGCTCGCCCGGCTGCCCCGGCTGCGACTGATCGTCGCCTCCGGGATGCGCAACAGCGTCATCGACTACGCCGCCGCCGAGCGGCACGGCGTCACCGTGTGCGGCACGCAGAGTTCGGGCATCCCGCCGGCCGAGCTGACCTGGGCGCTGCTGCTCGGCCTCGCCCGCGGGATCGTCGAGGAGAACACCGCGCTGCGCACGGGCGGCCCCTGGCAGTCCACCGTCGGCGCCGATCTGCACGGCGCCCGGCTCGGGGTGCTCGGCCTCGGCAGGATCGGCGGCCGGGTGGCCCGGGTCGGGCTCGCCTTCGGCATGCGCGTGAGCGCGTGGAGTCCGCGCCTGACCAAGGAGCGCGCCGCGGAGCACGAGGTTGAACTGGCCGCGTCCAAGGAGGAGTTGATCGCCGGGAGCGACTTCCTGACCGTCCAGGTGCCCGGCGGTGACAGCACCCGCGGCCTCATCGGCGCCGCCGAACTGGCCCTGATGAAGCCGACCGCCTACCTGATCAACACCGCGCGGGCGTCGGTCGTCGACCAGGACGCGCTGCTGGCCGCGCTGCACGAGGGACGGATCGCGGGCGCGGGTGTCGACGTCTTCGACGTCGAGCCGCTGCCCGCGGACCATGCGATGCGCACGGCGCCCCGGCTGCTCGCCACGCCCCACCTCGGCTATGTCTCGCGGGCCAACTACACGACGTACTACGGGCAGGCCGTGGAGAACATCCAGGCGTATCTGGCCGGTTCCCCGGTACGCCGGCTGCCCTGAGGCCGATAAAAGGGTGATCTCCGGACGATCGCCGTGACCACCCTCGCGCGGCGCCGTTGAACGGGAAGCGCGGCAGCTGGTCTGCCATCGCACTCTTTCCGAGCAACACATAAGGAGAACGTGATGTCTCGCATCGCGAAGGCAGCCGTCGTCGCTCTCGGCACCGGTGCCGTGGTGGTCGGCGGGGCCGGCCTGGCCCTCGCCGACGCGGGAGCCGACGGCGCGGCCGTCGGCTCCCCGGGTGTCGCGTCCGGCAACGCGGTCCAGGTCCCGGTCCACGTCCCGGCCAACGTGTGCGGGAACACGGTCAACGTGATCGCCCTGGTGAACCCGGCCTTCGGCAACACCTGTGTCAACGCGGGCGAGCTGCAGAAGCCGGGCGACCCCGGCGACAGCGGCTACGGTCACTGATCGCGCCGGCGGGCACGGCCGTCCGGTCCGTGGACACCGAAGAGCCCCGGCACGCACTCCGAGCGCCGGGGCTCTTCCGCTGCCCGCGGGCGGGCTCGGGCGAACGGTCCGGTCGTCAGCTGCTGGTCGGAGCGCCGCCCGTCGCCGCCGGGCAGGTCCTTCGTCCAGGGCACCGAGACCGTCGTACGGTGCCGGGTCCGGTCCCGGTACGGCACCGTCACCGTCCGGTGTCGCCGTCGAGGGTGCATGGGTCGATGCGCAGGCGCCCGAACTCGTCCTACTCGCCGTGCCGTTCGAGCTCCAGCAGCGCGTTCACGAACCGGCGCCGCTCGTCCGCGCCGAGCGTGGCGACGTCCTTACGCGGGTACGCCGCGCCGTTCCCCTGCGTCCCCGATGTACCCCGCGTCCCCCGTCTCTCCGATGTCTCCCATGTCCCCGGTGTCCGCCATGCCTCCCATGGGCGCGTGTCCGGATCCCATCGGGCCCGGCGCCACGTCCTCGCGCAGCCGCTGGCCGGGGCCCATCTCGTCCACGGCCGCCCGGGTCGCCTCCAGCGGCGTGCGGTACGACGTGTAGTGGTCGACCATGCTCAGCCAGCTGCCGTCCGCCCGCCGCATCAGATGCAGCGGGCGCCCGTCGATGACGATCCGCCACTCGTCCTCGTCCGTCCCGCTCGCCGCGGCCGGCACCAGCACGCCCTGGATACGGCGGCCCCGGTACACCTCGTCGAAGGAGGTGCCGTCGAAGGCCCGCACCGGGGACGTGGGCCGGGAGGCGGCGACGACCGGGGCCAGCGCCAGCGCGGCGGCGGAGGCCAGCAGCCCCCGCGCCACCTCTCTGCGTGACGTTCCCGCCGGCCCGGCCTGCGCTTTCGGCCGCTGTCCCGCGCCCACCGCCACTCCGCCCACATCGACGACCATCGCTCGCTCCTCGGGGATTCGGCTGTCCGTGTACGGACATCCGTGACCGGATGTCCGTACCGGCTAACCGGCCAGGGACACGGAGGGTCACCGCACTGCGGCCATCAGGTGGGGAGGAACAGAGCCGGACGGCGCACAGCCGGGGGCTGGAGAGGACGGCCTCACAGGCCCGGCCCGGTGGCCAGCTCTCCGTCCGCGACCGTCTGGAGGACCGGGGCGATGACGCCGAGGGCGGGCTCCTGGAGGGACGGGAGGCCGTGGTTGGCGACGCTGGGCCGGGTCAGCGGGGCGTCCAGGGCCACGCCGGGGGTCACGGTGCGCAGGGGGTTGGCAGGCAGGGCCATGCCGACGTGGTCGTCGCCGAGGGCGCCGGGGATCGGGGTGCTCAGATGGGCGCCGGGCAGGGCGCCGGTGAACGGCACCTCGGGCAGGGTGCGCTCGGGCATCAGGTGGCCGGGGACGAAGCGCGGGCCCTCGGGCGGGGTCGGCATCAGCAGCGGCGCCGGCACCTCCAGGCCCGCCTGTGGCACCTCCGTGCCGAGGACCCTGGAGGCTGCCTCCAGCGGCACGGAGACCGGGATGGGGACCGAGCCGACGGCGGCTGCGGGGGTGGCGGCACCCACGGCGGCCGCGACGCCCGTGAGGACGGCGGCAAGGGTTCCTCGGGTGGTCGACTTCATCTCAGGTACGGTCCCTTCCAGGATGCGGGAGTTCGACGTCCGTACCGCGTAACGAGCCGGAAAACCGCTTCTGTTCACAATTCGCCCGGGTGCCGTAATTGCCCTAATAGTCGGCTCGTCCACTCTTCAGCTGGTCCAGAAGTCCCACCAGCGGGTCGGGACCGGCATGCCGATCACCCCGATGTGCGACCGGCCGCGGCATCCGTACGACGGCCAGATCGCCGCCGGGCGGCCGCTCACCCGTCCGGACCAGCGCTCCCCGCCGCTCCCCGCCGCTCCACACGATCGGGGGAAAACCGTGAAAAGGGCCGGGGGCCGGTGCCGCGGGTGCGGTACCGGCCCCCGTCGCGCGGGAGGGATGTCAGCTCTGCAGAGGCAGGCCGCCGAGCAGCGGGGCGTGCTGGTTCACCGTGCCGGTGGCGCCCTTGACCGTGTGGAGCGGGGAGCCCTTGTGCTCGGTGTCGAGCGCGTCCGACTGATGCTGGAGCGGCATCGTGTCGTCGAGGGTGATCGGGCTCTTGGTGAGCTGGCTGACGGCACCGGTGACGCTGGTGGGCGTCACGTCGGCGGCGTTGTAGGCGAACGCGGGCGCGGCGACGCCCGCGAGGGCCACGGAACCGGCAACGACAGCGGCAGCCTTCAGGGACTTCATCCTGTTCCTTTCTTCGGCAACTCACGTCACCCCAGGGAGTTCTGGCGCCGTGCCTAACGAGACCCGGCCGGACCGGAAACCCTGCGCAGAGAAGACATATGAGATCCCCGAGCGACGGTGTCAGCCGGCCTCGGGCACGCTCGCCGCCGGTCCGGCGGCCGGGGCCACGGCGCCCAGGACACCGCCGAGGAGCCCGGTCACCACCTTGACCAGGTCGGTCACCGTGCTGGTGGCGGCCGGCAGCAGCGTGGCCGGGACGCCGAGGACGCTCTGCAGCACCTTTTCGACGTCGCCCAGGAGGGAGTTCAGCGCGTCGCCGGTCACGTCGCGGGCCGCGGCCGGTGCGGCGGTGCGGCCGTGCTTCGCGGGAGCCGGGGCGGCCGGCGTCGCGGGGACGGCCGTCGCCGCGGTGGACGCGGCCGCATCGGACTGCGCGGCCGACGCGGTGCCGGCCTCGTGGGACGCCTGGATCCTCATGGCCTCGGCGATGGCCTTCTTGGCGGCCTCGGCGAGCTTCCGGGCCTCCGCGGGCTCCAGCTTGCCCTTGGTCAGCGACTCCTTGAGCAGGTCGATGACCGGCTGGAGGACGGAGCCGGTGTTGTCCAGGGTTCTGATCTGGGTGAGCAGTTTCTCCGCGCCCGGTACGGGGGATCCGGAGACGCCGTGGGCGCTCGTGCCGCCCGGGTCGGCGGCGACGGCTGCCGGGCCGGCGACACCGACCAGAACGGCGGCGCAGAGGACAGTGGACGCAAGGCGCCGCGCGTGCAGACCACGCATGGGGGTTCCTTTCGGTGGACCGGGGGTCCGGTGATCAATAGGACGTGAGCCCACCGTCCGCGCACCTGTCGCGCGCTGCAACCGCTCGGACGCCGTTGGTGATCCTTTGTGATCCGTCCGGGGGAGCACAAAAACCGGCCGTCCGCCTCGCGACGACTGCGCGGGGCGGACGGCCGGCCGAAGGGATGCGCCCCGACGTCAGCCGTTGACGCAGGTGTTGCCCCAGGCCGGGTTCAGCAGCCCGATCACGTTGACGGTGTTGCCGCAGACGTTGACCGGCACATGGACCGGGACCTGGGCGAGGTTGCCCGACAACACGCCCGACGAGTCCTTGGCGGCGCCGATCGCAGCGGAGTCGGCGGAGGCCGCACCGGCGGCACCGGCGACGGCCGCGACAGCGGCGGAGGTCAGGACCAGGCCCTTCGCGATACGCGACATGGAGAGGTGCTCCTTGGGGATCGATACGAACACCCGGGCGGACACCCGGCCTTGTTTCAACGCGTCCCGGCGCCCGGAGTTGTGCCGCCGATGGGGTGATGTAACCGAAGACTCCCCTTCACACTTCCGACACACATGTCCGGTTTCTCCAGATTAATACGTATAGCGGCTAGAGTTGCCGATCTCTCCAGCACATGCGAAAGGGCACCGCCGCTCATGCGCAAGTTCCTGGGTACGCCGCCGCTGTGCACGGCGACAGGCGCCCGGCTCACGCTCCCGCCCGGGCCCCGGCGTACGCCGGTCGCACTCGGCGGTCCCGTCAATCCGCCGGACGACGCGATGAACCCCACGGCCAGGGCACCGGGCGCCGTGTGCGATCCCGGACCGGCCGCATGCGGTGGCGGTGACCCTCCGGGTCGCCGCTTCGTTTCCCGGCCGGACGCGGCGTGGGTCGACGCACTCCTCGCCGCCGTGGACGCACAGGTGTGAGGCGCGTTCCCGACCGCCGTCCCGAGCGCCCCCCTGTGAACGAGGAAATCCACCCATGCACCAGTCAGCACCCGCCCCCCGGCCCCGGGTCCTGCACCTCGCGCAACCCGTCGACGGCGGCGTCGCGCGGGTCGTCCTGGACCTGGCGCGCGCCCAGCTCACGGCGGGCCTGCACGTCATGGCGGCCTGCCCGGAGGGCGAACTGGCCACCGGACTGCGCGAGTTGGGCGCAGACGTACACCGCTGGCAGGCCGGTCGCGCCCCGGGCCCGGGCCTGCCGGACGAGGCGCGGCGCCTCGCCCGGCTGATCGGCGCGGCACAACCCGACCTCGTGCACGCGCACAGCGCGAAGGCGGGCCTGGCCGGCCGACTGGCCGTGCGCGGCCGGATCCCGACCGTGTTCCAGCCGCACGCCTGGTCGTTCGAGGCGGTCGGCGGCACCACCGCCGCACTCGCGCTGCGCTGGGAGCGGTGGGGGGCGCGCTGGGCCGACCGCGTGGTCTGCGTCAGCGAGGCGGAGCGCGCGACCGGGCTGCGCGCCGGTGTCCGCGCCGCGTACACGGTCGTCCCGAACGGCATCGACACCGAGCGCTTCGCCCCGGGGCCCCGCGCCGCGCCCCTCCCCGCGCTCTTTCCGGAAGGACCGGAAGGACCGGAAGGAGCTGCGGCACCCGACCCCGCCGCGCCCGTCGTGGTCTGCGTCGGCCGGCTCTGCCGGCAGAAGGGCCAGGACGTCCTGCTCCTGGCCTGGGAGCAGGTGCTCGGCACGGTGCCGGGGGCGCGGCTCGTGCTGGTCGGCGACGGTCCCGGACGCGAGACGCTGGGGCACCGTGCCCATCCCTCCGTCCACTTCACCGGTTCCGTCGCCGACGTGGTGCCCTGGTACCGCGCCGCCGACCTGGTCGTACTCCCCTCCCGCTGGGAGGGCATGGCGCTCGCCCCGCTGGAGGCGCTGGGCTGTGGCCGGCCGGTGGTGGTCACCGACGTCGACGGCGCCCGCGAGAGCCTGCCGCCCGCTCTCGCCGCGCGCTGTCTGGTCCCGCCGGAGGACCCCGTGGCACTGGCCGGGGCGATCGCCGCGCTGCTGTCCGACCCACCGCTGCGCGCCGCGCTGGGCAGCCAGGGGCGCCGGCACGTCCTGTCCACGCACGACGTGCGGCACACCGCCGAGCGGATCTCGGACGTCTACCGCGAACTCCTCGACGCGCGCACGGAACGACGTCCGCGCGTGCCCTCCGAGTGCAGGGAGTCCATCCACCCGTGACCGCGGAAAGAACCGTCCCCTCCTCCGGGGCGCACCCCTGGGATCCCGGGCTCCCGGCCGTCTCCGTCCTGCCCGCCCGCGCGGCCGGCGGCTTCCGGTTCCCGCCGCGGCGCCCGCCCGCCCGGCCCGCCTCGCCGCTCCCCCTGCTCGCCGCCGACCTGCTCGCGGCGCTGGCCGGCACGGTCGCGCTGGACGAGGGCGCGCGCCGGCCGCTGCTGGTCGCCGCGCTGGTCTCGGCCGCGCTGCTGCTGCGTCCGCACGCCGCCCGGCTCATGCCCGGCGTCCTCGACGAACTGCCCGCGGTGTGCGGACGGGTCGCGGTGGCCTGGCTGGGCCTCGCCGCGCTGCTCGCCGCCTACGCCCCCGAGCGCGCGCTGAGCGCCCGCACACTGCTGCTCTGCTGGGCGCTGCACGCGGTGGCGGCCTGTGCGGGCCGGGGTGCGGTGCACTGGCAGCGCCGCGTGGCACTGCTGCGCCGCCCGCGCACCGCCCTGGTGATCGGGCCCGCCACGACCGCGCAGCGGGTGGCCGCCGCGCTGCTGCGGCACCCGCGCTGCGGGGTGCGGCCGGTGGGCGTCGTCGCCGACCGGCCCGACGGCGGCCACGGCGGGCTGCCGGTGCTGAGCAGCGGCCCGGAGGTGGAGCGGGCGCTGGTCCAGAACGGGGTGCGGACCGTGCTCACCGTCGACCCCGCCGTACGCGCCGGGCAGGGGCCGCTGCTGCGGGCGCTCGCCGAGTCGGGGTGCACGGTGTGGGAGCTGGACGCGGACTCACCGTCGTACGAGATGCGCGACCAGCTCGCCGGGTTCGCGCTGCGGCGGCTGGAGCTCGGCTCGCGGCGGCGCGGCAGTGCCGGCAAGCGGCTGCTGGACGTGGTGGTCGCCGGGACGATGCTGGTGCTGGCCGCCCCGGTGCTGCTGGCGTGCGCGCTCGTGCTCCGGGTCACCGACGGGCCCGGCGTGGTCTTCCGGCAGGAACGCATCGGCAGGGACGGCCGCCCCTTCACGCTGCTGAAGTTCCGCACCCACCGCCCGGCCGACGAGCACGAGGCGGCCACCAGGTGGAGCGTGGCCGGTGAGCACCGGATGAGCCCCTTCTGCCGGTTCCTGCGGCAGACCTCGCTGGACGAGCTGCTCCAGCTGTGGAACGTGCTGCGGGGTGACATGAGCCTCGTCGGCCCGCGCCCCGAACGGCCGTACTTCGTCACGCAGTTCAGCCAGACCTACCCGGGCTACGCGGCCCGCCACCGGATGCGTACCGGCATCACCGGGCTCGCCCAGATCCACGGGCTGCGCGGCGACACCTCCATCGAGGACCGGGCCCGCTTCGACAACGCCTACATCGACAACTGGTCGCTGTGGCGGGACGTCTGCGTCCTGCTGCGCACCGCGGCCGCGCTCGTGCGCTCGACGGGGAGCTGACCGATGGCCCTCGCTCCGCCGCTCACCCGCGCCGTGCGCTGGGCTCCGGTGCTGCCCGTGACGGCCGTGGTCGCGCTGCTCGCACTGCCGGCCGACCCCGGCGCCGAGGGCGGCGCGGGCCCCGCCGACGCGCTGTCCGCGCTGGTGGTCGCCCACTGCGCCGTACGACTGCTGCGCGACCGGGCCCGCCCGCTGTCCCGCCGGGCCGCCGTCCTGCTCGGGCTGCCCGTGTTCGGCGTCTCGCTCGCCGCGCTGCACGCGGTCACGCCGGGCACCGGGATCGCCGGACTCGGCCGCTACCTCCAGGTCTTCGTGCTGGTCCCGGCGGCCGTGGTCCTGCTCCTGCGGGACCGCCGGGACCTGCGCCTGGTGTCCTGGTCGTTCGTGGCCCTCGCGCTGTTCCAGGGCGCGCTCGGCGTGCACCAGTACGTCACCGGCACCGGCGCCTCCTACCAGGGCCAGGACATCCGCGCGGTCGGCACGTTCGGGCCGTCGGACGTGATGGGCATGGCGACGGTGGTGTGCTTCGGGCTGGTCTGCGCGACGGGCCTGGCGCTGGGCCGGGGCCCGGCGCGCGTCCGCGCCACGGCCACGGCATGCGCCCTGGCCCTGCTGCTCCCCCTGGCCCTGTCGTTCAGCCGGGGCGCCTGGATCGCCACGGCCGTCACGCTCACCGCACAGCTGGTGCTGGCCGGGGTGCGCCGGGCGCTGCGCACGGGGGCGGCGGCCGTGGCCGTGTGCGTGGTGCTCGTGGGCGGGTTCGGCGTGGGTACGGCGATGCTCCAGGAGCGGGTCGACAGCATCACCCAGGTCGCCGACGCGCCCGACCAGTCGGTGACGGACCGGTACACGATGTGGGCGGCGGCCGTCGACATGTGGCGCGCGCACCCGCTGACCGGCGTCGGACTGAAGGGCTTCCCCGAGTACCGCGACGGACACGCCTCCCTCGCGCTGTCCTCCGGCAGCGACACGGAGGGCGCGGGCGCGGCGTTCCGGCGTCGGCCCCTGCTGTCCCCGCACAACATGTACCTGCTGGTCCTCGCCGAGCAGGGCCTGACCGGCCTGCTCTGTCTCGCGGGCGGCTGGCTGGCCCTGCTGGTGTGCGCGCTGCGCGGCCTCTCGCGCAGCCGGGCGCCCGGCGGCCACGGTCTGGACTGCGCCCTGACCGCGTGCGGCCTGCTCGTCTGGCAACTCGTCGACTTCGCCTACGCCGACATCGGCGGCCCCTCGACCGTCCTGACGGCGTTGTCCTTCGGCCTGGCCGCCTGGTGGGCCCTGGTCGGGGCGGACACCACGAACACCGCGGACACCTCGGACGGCACGAACGGCACCTGCGCCACGCCGGGCACCACCGGCGTACCCGCGAAGCGGGGATCGGCGCCGGGAAAGGCGGCTCTGCGATGACACCGACCTCACGAACTCCCTGCGGGCCGCGCTGCCAGAGGCGGGGCGGGGTCGTCGGGCGCGGGGCGCCGGTCGGCGAGTGGCGCCGGACGCGAGTCCAGGACCGGCGACGAGGGTGGAGGTGGATCGGATGACGGGCCCGAGGACCGAGGACGTGCCGGGTCCGGGCACGGGTACCGATCCGGACAGCGACAGCGCCCCGGAGACCTGCGCGACGCCCGTACCGGTACGGGTCCCGGCACCGGATGCGGCCTCCGACGCGGGTTCCGTACCGGTGCCGGCTCCGGCCCCTGGCGCAGGAGCCGTACCCGTGCTGGATCCGGCCCCCGGCGCGGGACCGGTGCCCGTGCCCGTGCCCGTACCCGTGGCGGATCCGGCCACCGGCACGCTCGCCCTGCCGGTGGCCCGCTCGGGCGGCGCCGCCGCTCCGCGCACACTCACGCCTGCCGCTTCCGGCTCGCCCGACACGTCCGCCTCGGCCGACTCGCCCAACCTGGCCGACACGCCCCACTCGGACGACGCGTCCCTCTCGGCCGACACCTCCGACTCGGCCGACACTGCCACCCCGGCAC
>NZ_MLYN01000084.1:0-79360 GCF_001866675.1 Streptomyces sp. MUSC 14 | reverse complement strand
GTCTTGGAGTCGCGGATGCGGAGGGTGGTGAGGGGAGGGGTGGGGGGTGGATATTTCGAGGCAGTTGGAGGCGTCGGGGCTGTAGCTGGACTTCTTCCAGTGGAGTTCGGGCACGGTTTCCTCAGACGGTCTGGGCGATGCGATGGATCAGGTCACGGGATTCTGCGGGCTTGAGGGCGTCCGCCTCCATACGGTCGAGGACAAGGCGGTACTTCTCCAACTGGGTTTCAGCGTCCAGGAATTCACATCCGTGGCGAGTGTCCAGTTGAACAGTGTCGAGCTGGGGAACCCTCCCCGCCAGGTGGTCGACTGACTGTCCGGTACCCGGAAAGGAGCCCTTGCCGAAGGGGATGACGCGCACGGTCACGTGCTCCAGCTCGCTCATTTCCGGCAGATGCCTGAGCTGGGCACGCACGGTGACCTCGCCGCCGTACCCCATGTGCAGCGCGGACTCGTGGATCACCGCCGTGTACGAGGGCGGGTCGTCACGGTGCAGGATCTCCTGCCGCTTGACGCGATGGCTGACCCGGTGCTCGATCTCGTACTGCCGTAGCGGCGGTACCGCCGCTTTGAAGAGGGCGCGAGCGTGATCGGTCGTCTGAAGCAGGGCCGGGATGTGAATGACCAGGGCAACGCGCAGCGCTGCCGCGTGGTACTCCAGCTCGGCAAGGTCGATGAGGCCGACCGGCAGGTGGTCGCGGTAGCTGTCCCACCAGCCGTGCGCCTGGCGTTGAGTCATGGCGGCGAGTGCGTCCACCAGGGCCGCGTCCCCAAGCCGAGCGCGTGAGCACCAAGGAGCCCGCCACGTGAGCACACCACGCACTCCCGCGGCTGTTCGCATCGCGCTGGCACGGATCGCCCCCCACCGGCTGGGCGAGAGGCCGCCCTTGTCTCCGTACACAACACGGACAGCAAGGACGGCCCCGCGTTTCGCGCGGCCATGGCCGAACTCCGCGCGGTCGAGACGGAGGCCCGGCACGGGGTGTGGACCCGGCTTCGCCTCACGCGTCCGCGTACTTCGAATCCGCCGCCGGGTCCAGGGCCAGGCGGTAGCCGCGCTTCACCACCGTCTGGATCAGTTTCGGGGTGCCGAGGGCCGTGCGGAGGCGTGCCATCGCCGTTTCCACGGCGTGTTCGTCGCGGCCCGCGCCCGGCAACGCGCGCAGCAGGTCGGAGCGGGGCACCACCCAGCCGGGGCGGCGGGACAGGGCGCGCAGGAGGGACATGCCGGCCGGGGGGACGGGTTTCAGGGCGCCGTCGACCAGGACCGCGTGGCCCCGGATCTCCACCCGGTGACCGGCGATCGGCAACGCACGGGCCCGCGCCGGGAGTTCCTGGCACAGCAACTGCACCAGCGGGCCCAGGCGGAAGCGCTCCGGCTGGACCGTGTCCACGCCGTGGGCCTGGAGGGGGAGCGCTGTCACCGGGCCCACGCAGGCCGGGAGGACGTCGTGGGAGAGGGCCGAGAGCAGGTCCGGGAGAAGGGCCCTGTCCTCGGCGCGCGACAGCAGCGACGCGGCGGCCGGGGCGCTCGTGAACGTCAGGGCGTCCAGTGAGCGCGCGATCGTCGCGTCCAGCAGGCGGTCCAGCGGGGTCGTGTCCTCCGGGGGCATCCAGCGGTACACCGGGACCGGGAGGACCTCGGCCCCTCCGGCCCGGAGTGATTCGACGAAGCCGGGGAGCGGTTCGCCGTGCAGCTGGACCGCGATGCGGCGGCCCTCCACGCCCTCCTCCAGGAGGCGGTCCAGGACCTCCGCCATGGACTCCGAGGACGGGGACCACTCCTCCGTCAGTCCGGCCGCGCGGATCGCGCCCTTGACCTTCGGGCCGCGGGCCAGCAGTTCCGCCTCCCGGAGACGGGCGAGCAGCGGGTCGCCCAGGCCCCAGCCCTCGGCCGCCTCCACCCAGCCCCGGAAGCCGATGGCGGTCGTGGCCACGACGGTGTCCGGAGCCTGGTCGATGATCTCCTTCGTCGCGGCGAGGAGTTCCCCGTCGTCGGCGAGCGGCACGATCCGCAGGGCGGGCGCGTGCAGGACGGCGGCGCCGCGCCGCTGGAGCAGCGCGCTCAGCTCCTCGGCCCGGCGCGCGGCGGTGACGCCCACGGTGAATCCCGCGAGCGGACCGTGCTCGGGATGCTGCTGCTCTTCGTCGTACATGGCTCTCCTCGCTGACCGGCACACGCCCCTGACCGGTATGCCGTACGAGCCTGTCAACGGCGCGTGACAGGCTCGGTTCGGGGTGATGTCACCGGTGTTACGTCCTACCGCAACACCAGCCGAACGTCACACCTCGGCATAGCTGAGCTGCGACTTCGTCTCCGTCGTGGCCTCTGTTACAGCCTGCCTCACCGGGCGGCGAAGGTATACGGCCCACGTCAGCGCGAAGCACACGCCGTAGAAGGCGAGGAAGGCGACGAACGCGCCCGTCCCGGAGCCGTAGGAGAGGAACGACTGGCGGAAGGCCATGTTGATGCCGACGCCGCCGAGCGCGCCCACCGCGCCGATCAGGCCCATCGAGGCGCCGGACAGACGGCGGCCGTGCGCCACCGCCTCCTCGCCCGTCAGGCCCTTCGCCAGCGCCTTCGCCTGGAAGATGCCCGGGATCATCTTGTACGTCGAGCCGTTGCCGAGGCCGCTCAGGACGAACAGGACGACGAAGACCGAGACGAAGAAGGGGAGGGATTTCTGCAGACCGGCCAGGATGAGGAGGGCGGTGGCCACCGCCATGCCCACGTAGTTCCACAGGGTGATGCGGGCGCCGCCGTAGCGGTCGGCCAGCCGGCCGCCCAGCGGACGGATCAGGGAGCCGAGCAGCGGGCCGATGAAGGTGAGGTACGCCGCCTGGAGCGGGGTGCGGCCGAACTGGTTCGTCAGGACCTGGCCGAAGGCGAAGCTGTAGCCGATGAAGGAGCCGAACGTGCCGACGTAGAGGAACGACATGATCCAGGTGTGGGCGTCCTTCGCCGCGTCCTTCGCCGCGCCGGTGTCGTTCCGCACCGTGGCCAGGTTGTCCATGAAGACCGCCGCCAGGACGGCCGCCACGACGATCAGCGGGATGTAGACGCCGAGCAGCAGCCGCGGGCCGCCGTTCGCGCCGATGATCGCCAGCGCGACCAGCTGGATCACCGGCACGCCCATGTTGCCGCCGCCCGCGTTCAGGCCCAGGGCCCAGCCCTTCTCCCGCAGCGGGAAGAAGGCGTTGATGTTGGTCATGGAGGACGCGAAGTTGCCGCCGCCGATGCCGGCCAGCAGGCCGATCAGGAGGAAGGTGGTGAACGACGTGCCCGGCTTCATCACCGCGAACGCCGCCACCGTCGGCACCAGCAGCAGGCTCGCCGAGATGATCGTCCAGTTGCGGCCGCCGAAGACCGCGACGGCGAAGGTGTAGGGGACCCGGACGACCGCGCCGACCAGCGTGACCATCGAGGTCAGCAGGAACTTGTCGGCGGGGGTCAGGCCGTACTTCGGTCCCATGAAGAGGACGAGGACGGACCAGAGGGTCCAGACCGAGAAGCCGATGTGTTCCGAGAGCACCGAGAACCACAGGTTCCGGCGGGCGATCCGCTCCCCGGTCGCCTGCCAGAATCCCTCGTCCTCCGGATCCCATCGCTCGATCCAACGGCCACTGCGACGGGGTACGCCTGATGCGGCTGGGGCTGTCATCGCTCGTTCCTCCACGGGCTCCGGCTGCACGACACTGAGCCCGAAGGTAGGGAGCGGGGGTTTCCGCGCTGTGGCTGTGGGTGACCGGAAGGGAACGTTGCTCTCACTCGCCGGGAGGCGCACGCGTGAGGGCCTCGCGGACCTTCAGGACGCGATGCGGTACCTGTGCTCGGGGCGGCCCGTCGCGCCGTAGCGCAGGACGAGCCGGACCATGCCCTCCTTGACGAGGTAGGAGAGGTAGCGCTGAGCCGTGGCCCGGGAGACGCCGGTCAGTTCGGCGGCCTCGGCGGCCGACAGGTCGCGGTGGGCGGTGCGCAGCGCCTGCTGGACGAGGGCGAGCGTCGGCGCCGAGTGGCCCTTGGCCGGGACCCGGGGCACGGCGGGCGGCCGGACCGCGCTGAACAGGGCGTCCACATCGGCCTGTTCGGTCTCCGTGGTCTCCCCGAGGGTGTCGACGCGGTGCTGGAGCTCGCGGTACGAGGTGAGCCGCTCGGCCAGGTCGGCGGCGCCGAACGGCTTGACGAGGTAGCCGACGGCGCCGAGTTTCATAGCCGTGCGGACGGAGGCGATGTCACGGTCCGCGGTGATGACGAAGGCATCGGGGCGGGCGCCTCCCGCGTCCCCGGTGAGCCGGCGCAGCACGTCCAGTCCGCTGCCGTCGGGCAGGAAGATGTCGAGGAGGAGCAGGTCGGGGCGCAGGTCGTGCGCCGCCTCCAGCGCCTCGGCCACGGTCGCCGCCTCGCCCACCACCTCGTAGCCCCGCACCCGGGACACGTAGTCGCAGTGGATGTGGCTGACCCGGAAGTCGTCGTCCACGACCAGGGTGCGGATCATCCGCGGTCACCTCCCACTGAGCCCGCGTGCAGCGCGTTCACTCCTCCGGCCGTCACGGGGTCCGGCAGTCGTACGGTGAAGACCGCGCCCGGGCCCTCGCTGACGGTGATCGTGCCGCCGTGCCGCGACACCAGGCGGTGGACCAGGGCGAGGCCCAGGCCGCGGCGGGCGGTGCCCCGGTCGGGGCGGGTCGACCAGCCGTCCTCGAAGATCGACTCGCGGGCGCCGGGCGGGATGCCGGGGCCGGTGTCCGCCACCCGTACCGTCGTGCCCCGCTCGTCCTCGGTGAGGGTGAGGCGGACCGCGCGCCCGTCCGCCGGGGGCGGTCCGTCGCCCGCCGCGTCGATCGCGTTGTCCAGCAGGTTCCCGACGACCGTCAGCAGCCGGTGCAGTTGCGGCGGGTCCGCGCCGAGCGCCGAGTCGTCGGCCAGCTCGACCCATACGCCGCGTTCGGCGGCCACCGTGGTCTTGGCCACGACCAGGCCGACCATCAGCGGGTTGCCGATCCGCCCCCGCACGAACTCGGTGAGCGCCTGCCCGGCGCCGGCCGACTCCACGGCCAGGTCGTACGCGTCGTCGTACGCCCCGATGTCCAGCAGCCCGGCGAGCGTGTGCATCCGGTTGGTGAACTCGTGCTGCTGGGCGCGCAGGGCGTCCGTCAGACCGCGCACGGAGTCCAACTCCCGCAGCAGGCCGACCAGTTCGGTACGGTCACGGACGGTCACCACCGCGCCCAGCGCGCGGCCGTGCAGGGTCACCGGCATCCGGTTGACGACCAGACAGTGCTCGTCGGTCAGGACGCTGATGTCGGTGCCGGTCAGGGTGCCGTCCAGGGCGCGGCGCAGCCGGCCGTCGGGCAGCACCTCGTCCAGGGTGCTGCCGAGCGCGGTGCCGACGCCGAGCAGCCGGCGGGCCTCGTCGTTGACCACGCTGATCCGGCCGTCCGGGGCGAAGGCGAGCACGCCCTCGCGGATGCCGTGCAGCATCGCCTCGCGGTCCTGCAGCAGCCCGGCGATCTCCTCCAGCTCCAACCCGAACGTGGTCCGCTTCAGCCGCCTGGCCAGCAGGTACGCGGCCGCGGCGCCGAGCGCGGTGGCGATCGCGGCGTACACGGCGAAGGTGGGCAGCTCGTGCCACAGCTCGCCGAGCACATCGTGCTCCGGGATGCCCACCGACACCTCGCCGACCAGTTCGCCCGTCGGCCCGTACAGCGGGACCCTGCCGTTGGCGGACCGTCCGGTCGCGCCCTGGTCGGTGCCGACGTGCGGCTGTCCGTCCCGCGCCACGACCGGCTCGGCCACCGGCGAGCCGACCAGCTGCGGCATGGGGTGCGAGTGGCGGATGCCGTGCAGGTCGATGACCACGACGTACGACGCCCCCGACGACTGCCGGATGCGTTCGGCGACGGCCTGGACGACGCCGGGGCGAACGACGTGCCCGCTCGCGCTCTCCTGCATGGCGCTGCGGACCTGCGGGTCGGCGGCCGTCGTGCGGGCGATGGCCACGGCCCGCTCCTCATAGGTGCGGTCTAGGGCGGAGCGCTGCGCGAAGGCGAACAGGCCGAAGCCGATGACGCCCGTGAGCGCCAGGATGGCGAGCTGGCTGACGAGGATCCGCGCGGACAGTCTCCCCCTCCCGCCGCGCCCGATCCGTATGCGGATGGGTGTCACAGGTGCCTCATCGCCCCTGTTCTGAGTGGTGCCGGGACGGCCCTGCGCCGGACCCGTGGTGGCGTGATTGTGCCTGATGGCCGATTTTCTGCCCAGCCCCGATGCGCTGAGCTAAACGAGCAGAACCCCTGATTACGCGGCTAACGCGGGATACCTCGGAAACAGCGACGTAACACCGGGTGGCCTCTAGCGTCTGCCTTCACCTCGACCCCCGAGGGCGAAAGGAGACCGCTCCCCATGGCTTCTGGCAGTGCCGGTGCGGCGGCGCGCGAGGACGCGCGCATCGAGATATCCGGGCTCACCAAGCGATTCCTGACCCCGGCCGGTGAGGTGTTCACGGCACTGCAGGACGTGTCGTTCACCGTGGAGCCGGGCCAGTTCTGCGCGGTGGTCGGTCCCACCGGCTGCGGCAAGTCGACCACCCTGGGCATGGTCTCCGGGCTCGACCGGGCCAGCGAGGGCTCGGTGAAGGTCGGCGGCCGCGAGGTGGACGGCATCACCGACGGTGTCAGCTTCATGTTCCAGGCGGACGCGCTGCTGCCGTGGAAGACGGTGCTCGGCAATGTGCTGATGGGCCCGGTCTTCCGGGGCGTGCCCAAGCAACAGGCGCAGGCCTCGGCCCGGGACTGGCTGCGCCGGGTGGGGCTCGCCGGGTTCGAGGACCGCTATCCGCACCAGCTCTCGGGCGGTATGCGCAAGCGGGTCGCCATGGCCGCGGCCCTGATCAACGAGCCCAAGATCCTGATCATGGACGAGCCGTTCGGTGCCCTGGACGTGCAGACCAAGGCGATCATGTCGACCGAGCTGCTGACCCTGTGGGAGCAGATCCGGCCGACCGTCGTCTTCATCACCCACGACCTGGACGAGGCCGTGGCGCTCGCCGACCGGGTCGTCGTGATGACCTCCAGCCCCGGTTCGGTCAAGGCGGTCTTCGACATCGACCTGCCCCGCCCGCGCGGCTCCGTCCAGGAGATCCGTTTCCAGCCCCGGTTCATCGAACTGCAGCACCAGATCTGGGACACGCTGCGCGAAGAGGTGGAGCGCGCGTACGCCCGCACCGCAGGAGGTAAGGCATGAGCACGACGTCCACCGTCTCCCCCGCTCCGGCCGGCAACGGCGCGCAGGCCTCGGTGGAGACTGACGCCAGACGCAAGGTCCGCAAGCGTGCCGCGGGGATGTGGGCGGGCCGCATCATCCTCGGGATCATCGTCGTCGGCGGCTGGCAGGCGTTCACCGCGCTGGGGATCGTCGACAAGTTCTTCTTCGGGCAGCCGACCGGCATCGTCAGGCGGCTGATCGACCTCTTCCAGCACGGCACCGAGCAGGGGTCCTACTACGCGGACATCTGGACCACGGTCCAGGAAGCGCTCATCGGCTTCGCCATCGGGACCGTCACCGGAGTGGTCTTCGGCGTCGCCCTGGGCCAGAGCCGTTTCCTCTCCGACGTGCTCGGCCCCTACATCAAGATCGTGAACGCGATCCCGCGTATCGTCCTCGGCTCGATCTTCATGATCGCGTTCGGCATCGGCACGCTTCCGAAGGTGCTGCTCGCCGCGGTCCTGGTGTTCTTCATCGTCTTCTTCAACGCCTTCCAGGGCGTCCGTGAGGTCGACCGCAACATCCTCGCCAACGCCAAGGTGCTCGGCGCCTCGGAGCTGCAGATCGTCCGGCACGTCACCGTGCCGTCGGCGCTCACCTGGATCATCGCCAGCCTGCACAGTGCCTTCGGCTTCGCCATCGTCGGCGCGCTGGTCGGCGAGGTGCTGGGCGCGCAGCACGGCCTCGGCCTGGTCATCAAGACCTCAATGGACAACTTCGACCCCAACGGCGTGTTCGCGACCATGCTCGTCGTCGCCGTCATCGTGATGGGCGCCGAGTGGCTGATCGGCAAGCTCGAACACCGGCTGCTGGCCTGGCGCCCGCCGGCCCCGTCCGAGGTCAGCTCCCTCTGACTGCGTCCCCGTCCCTCCCCTGTCCCCTCTGTTCCTCCCCTCCCCTGTTCCTCTCCCGAAGGAAAGTGGCCCGCCATGTCCAGACGACCCGTCGCCGTCGCCGCGTCTCTCCTCACCGTCCTCGCTCTCGGTGCCACCAGCGCCTGTTCCAGCGGCTCCAGCAGCGCGAACGGCATGCCGACCGTCAAGCTCATGGTCGGCGGCATCGACAAGCAGATCTACCTGCCCTACGAGTTGGCCCAGCAGCTCGGCTTCTACAAGAAGTACGGCGTCAACGTCTCGCTGAGCACCGAGCACCAGGGCGGTGTCGGCGCCGAGGACGCCATGGCCTCCGGGCAGGTGGACATGGCGGGCGCCTGGTACGTCCACACCATCGACTTCCAGGTGAAGGGCAAGGCGGTGGAGGGCATCGTCCAGCTGTCCGGCGCCCCGGGCGAACGGGAGATGTGCACCCCAAAGAGCGGCGTCCGCTCGGGCGCGGACTTCAAGGGGAAGACGCTCGGCGTCACCGACATCGGGTCGGGCACCGACACGCTCACCCAGTTCATGGGCGTACAGAAGGGCGTCAAGGCCACCGAGTTCAGCCGGATCGGCGTCTCCGAGGGCGGCACCGCCGTCGCCGCCCTGCAGAACGGAAAGACCGCCTGCGTCATGACGACGCAGCCGACGGTCGCCGCGATCGAGAAGAAGGGCATCGGCGTCCCCACGATCAACCTGGCGAGTACCGCGGGGGCCAAGGCGGCGCTCGGCGGCACCTGGCCGGCCGCGACCGTCCTCGCCCAGACCGGCTGGGTCAACTCCCACAAGGACACGGCGCAGAAGGTCGTGGACGCGCTCGTCGCCACCATGCACTGGATCAGCACGCACAGCGCGGCCGACATCGCCGACAAGCTGCCGTCGTCGTACGTGTCGAACCCGCTGATCACCAAGGCCGACTACATCACGGCCCTGACCGCGGACAAGGGCCAGTTCCTCCCGGACGGCATCATGCCGGCCGGCGGCCCGAAGACCGTTCTGGCCACCGAGGAACTCGTGGGCCACGCCACGTCGTCGGTGGATCTGTCCAAGACGTTCACCAATGAGTTCGCCCTCCAGGCCGACAAGACGGAGGGCATCGCCACGACCACGACCCCGGCCAGGGCGAACGGCTGATTTCTCGGCGGATACGGAGCTTCTGGTGGCTGAGCACCCAGCCACCAGAAGCCCTTTCACGCGCCGGACCGGCCTTGTCCTGTACGGAAGACCCTGGATGACCGATTCCAAAAAGGGCGCTTGCGAAAATCTTACCTTTCCCGGAGTCGGTCGGCCGAATCGTCCGGACCGACCCGGTGCGCAATCAGGTTCGGGATATCGAACGCAGAAAACAGTGCCACCTGGCTGTTGACAGCTCGGCATGCCGCGCTCAGGATCATGCACACGGCATCACCATTGACCATGGTGCCGACTGCGCACGGGGGATGCACATGAGGATAATGCTTGTCGAAGACGACTTGCGAGTATTGAGGATTCAATCAGAGCTTCTGAATAGGCACGGGTTCCAAACCTCATTGGCAAGGAACTACGATGAAGCGATGATCGCCGTGTCGAGCAGTCCAGACTTGGCTATAGTCGACGGCGGGTTGCCTGGTGGGGGCGGCCTGGAACTCTGTTCAAGGATTCGACGTACAACGAAAATACCCGTGATCGTCGTAAGCAGTCAGACTGATCCTGAATCCAGATTGCGGGGTTTCCGCGCCGGCGCTGACGATTACGTCTGTAAACCGTATTTCATTCCGGAGCTCCTGGCTCGCATCAACGCCATTCTGGAGCGAACCCGAGTCAATTTTGACTCGGAGCCACATGTAGAGGCTTGTGGTGAGATACGGATCGGAGCCCTCATGCTCGATGGCTCCAGAAGGACGCTCTCAGTCAACGGCGTAGACACCCATGTGAAGCCGAGAGAATTCGACTTGCTGTGGTACTTGGCTTCTCATGCCGACGTGGCGGTTCGCCGTGAAGTACTGGCCCGTCATCTCTGGCGGGCGGATATATCAGAAGTCAGCCGAAGTCTCGAAGTTCATATCGCGATCCTTCGACGGAAGACCAAGAGATCCGGTGTTGAAATCAGAACGCTGCGAGGAATAGGTTACAGGATTGTCGAGACCGGCGAAAATCCGAAACTATCCTAGCTCAGCTATCGGCGCGCCCGACGCATTCTTCGCGACGACGTGACGTATATCGTTCCACCCCACGCGTCCCGAATTACTGGGAAGCCACAGTGAGTAAGCCCCGACCGACCCCGGGTTTGGCGCCGGGAGTGGAACTACGTGGCTTGTGATCGTCCGGCCTGAGGTCATGGTCACGTCGACTGTGCTCGCCGAGCCCTGGACGAAGCCAATGGCCAGCATGTCCATCGAGCTTCCCCGGAACAGCTGAGCCACAAAATGCGGCTTCGTCCAGAGCTTGGGTATTCCGGGCTGATTCCAGCCGACTTGCGCCGGGCCACATGCAACTTGGTGCGGATGGTCCGATGCGGATACGTCTCCAACGCCGTAGCACTCTGTCCCGCTGGTCACCCATGCGATGGGTGACCAGTTGCTCGGCCTCGTGTTTGCGCTGGCCGCAGCAAGAACTGCGAAACTACCCGTTGGCAACGGAACAAGAGTAGCCTTGGGGTTCAGTTTTCCTGCTGGTTTCGTAATAGGTTCGGCGCTATTGGCGCTACTGCTGTGCGTCATCAGCGCAGAGATTGCAAGTCCTGCAATCACGAGTACGGAGAATGTCACACCGAGCACCTTGAACAGCTGATCACGACCGTGCTTGCGAATGGTCATCGTGCTCTCGCTTTGCCACTGCTTCGAAGCTGTTGATTGAGATGCCACCCGCTTCCCCGAGGAGAATTGTCACCAAGAGGAAGCGGGTGACCGTTTGAATCCAGACGTCGCTACGAAAGCGAACCGTTACCTAGAAGTACAGGTAAACCCCAGGAGTCGGGTTATTGTTGCTGTCACGCTGGGACCCGATGACCTCGACGATGCTGTTGTACTCGTAGGTCTGCTTGATGATCTGCGACTGCGGGCCGTTCTGAGTCGGCGTCGAGCCCGCGTGGTCAGCCTGCTCGTTGTTGAAGTTGTCGTAGTACACGACCTCGACAGCCGCGCTCCACTTGTCACATCCCACGCCGCCGAAGGCCGTGGCGACGAAGGGGCGGGGAGAGCTGGAGATGTTGCCGCCGCTCACGTGATTGTCGCAGTGGCCGCTGGACGACGAACCGCCCTGCGTTGCGTAGATGGGCCCCGCGAACGCAGGTCCGGCCATGAGCGCCGTCGCAGCTCCTGCCGCGCCGAACAGAATTGCCGCCTTCTTGAACATTTTCACTGCTGTGCTCCCCGTTGTATCGGATGGGTGCTCGAATCCCGGAGTCCATGGCTTACCGGGTCGAGAACACAATGATCCTTTGAAGCTTCAACAGCGAACAAGATTGTTGAGGTTACGTTAAGGTCTTCGCCTGTCCTATTGGTCCGAAACGGTAGGTGTTCCGGCTCGTTGGGTGTTGTGTGAGTGAACTGCCGGGCACGAAGGGCGGCGCGTTCACCGATTCGAATGTTCATCGAATCGACCGTTCATCGAATCTTCCCGAGCAAGGGAAATGCGTCCTCAAGTGGAATCCACGCCTCCACGGGCAGTCGCAGCCACCCCTCCCGCTCCGCCAGCTCCGCCGCCGCCCGCCGCAGCGCGTCCAGCCCCGGATGGACCAGGCTCCTGCGCCACACCAGCGAGACCGGCGACAGCGGAACGGGGTCGACGAGCGGGCGGCGGACCGTGCGGGGCAGGGCCGGGAAGTCCACCACGGCCAGCACCGGGTACCGGGTCTTGCCCATGATCCGCTCGAACTCCTCGTCCCCGACGGCCAGCGGCAGCGGCGGGGCGAGCCGGATGCCGTTCCCCTCGAACAGGCGGGACGCCAGGTCGGTCCACTCCAGCGTGCGCGGATTGCCGGCACCGGCGTACACCGTCTCCCCGGTCAGCCCGGCCACCGGTATCTCCGGCAGCGCGGCCAGGGGGTGTTCCTCGGGCAGGACCACGGCCATCGGCTCGTAGCGCACCGGCTGCCGCTCCAGCCCCGACCGCAGCGCCGGGTCCAGCCCGGCGAACCGGCCGAAGGAGACGTCCAGCCGGCCCGACAGGATCTGCTCGGCGGCTCCGGTCAGACCGCTCTCGTAGCGGGCCATCAGCTCGCAGTCGGGGGCGAGTTCACGGGCCCGGTGCAGCACCCGGCGACCGGTGACGAGGCCCGGCGAGTTGAGGTCCACCAGCAGCGGGCGGGCCTGCCCGAAGGACGTGCAGGCCGCCAGCAGCTCGTCCTGCGCCGCCAGGACCCGGCGGGCGTACGGCAGCAGGCGCTCGCCGTCGGCCGTCAGCATCACCTGCCGCGTGCTCCGCAGGAACAGCTCGGCGCCCAACTCCCGCTCCAGCCGCCGTACATCACGGCTGAGCGCCTGCTGGGCGACGTACAGCCGGGCGGCGGCCCGGGTGAAGTGCAGTTCCTCGGCGACGGCGACGAAGGCGCGCAGCAGTCTCGGGTCCAGGTCGGCGGGCATGAGCGCGAACTTACAACACGGGTGCGTGAATGGGCGCCGGGCAGGTGTTGGACCCCTTGATCCACCCTGGGCGAGGGTGAATCCATGCCCTCCGTCATATCGGCTCCGGCGCGCCGGAGCGCCTACCTCCGGCTCTTCTCCCTGCGCGGCACGCGCGCGTTCACCACCGGCAATCTGCTCGCTCGGCTGCCGACGGGCATGTTCAGCGTGAGCGCCGTCGTGATGATCGCCGGGTCCCGGGGTTCGTACGCCCTCGCCGGTGCCGTCACCGCGACCGGGCTCGCCGCGACCGGGCTGGCCGGGCCCTGGATCGCCCGGCTGATCGACCGGCACGGGCAGGCCCGGATCGCCGTGCCCGCCACGCTCCTCTCCGTGCTCGGCAGCCTCGCGCTGCTGCTGTGCGTGCGCTTCGGCGCTCCCGACTGGACCCTGTTCGCCGCCTACGCCGCGACCGCGGCCACCCCCAACATCGGCGGCCTCTCCCGCGCCCGCTGGGCCCATCTGCTGCGCGACGACCCCGGCGCGCTGCACACCGCGAACGCCTTCGAGCAGGCCGCCGACGAGCTGTGCTTCATGCTCGGCCCGGTGCTCGCGTCCTTCCTGACCGGCACGTTCTTCCCGGAGGCGGGCACGCTCACCGGAGCGGTGCTGCTGCTCGCCGGCATGCTGCTGTTCACCGCGCAGCGCGCCACCGAGCCGCCGGTCGGCGCGCGTTCGAGGGCGCCGTCGCCGCTGCGCAGCCCCGGCATCCGGCCGCTGCTGGCCTGCTTCGTCGCGACCGGCATGGTGTTCGGCTCGATGGAGGTCGGCACGATCGCCTTCGCCGACGCGCACGGCCACCGCGCGGTGGCCGGTGCCGTCCTCGCGCTCCAGGCGGCGGGCTCGTGCGCGGCGGGCCTGGTGTTCGGGGCGCGCAGGCCGGCGGGGGTGCGGCTCGGCCACTGCCTGGCCGCCATGGCCGTCCTGATGACCCTGCCGTGGGCGGCAGCCGGGGCCGCCGGTTCGCTGCCGGCGCTCGCGGGCGCGCTGCTGGTCGCGGGCATGGCGACCGCGCCGACGATGGTGACGGCGATGACCCTGGTGCAGCGGTGCACCCCGGCCGACCGGCTGAACGAGGGCATGAGCCTGGTGGTGACCGGGCTGCTCACCGGCATCGCCTGCGGCTCGGCGGCCGGCGGCTGGACGGCCCAGCACCTCTCCCCCGGCACCGCCCTCGCCGTCCCGGCCGCCGCGGCCGCGCTCGCGCTGCTCGTCCACACGGCATCGACGGGCGTCCGCCGGAACGTCAGCGCAGACGGACCGGAAGGCTGAGCAGGCCGCGGTGGCGAGGGTTGTCCTGCCACTCGGGGGCGCGCTCGCGACCGGCGAGCCGCAGGCCGGGGAAGCGTCGCAGTACGTGGGTGAACGCGATCTCGGCCTGCAGGCGGGCCAGCGGTGCGCCCAGGCAGTGGTGGATGCCGTGGCCGAACGCCAGGTGCCGGGAGGCGTCGCGGGTGACGTCGAAGCGGTCGGGGTCCGCGAAGACCGCCGGGTCCCGGTTGGCGGCCGCCAGCGCGATCTGCACGAACTCCCCGGCCGGGATCGTCGTACCGGCGATCGTCACCGGCTCGGTGGTGTAGCGCAGGCTCGCGAGCGCGAACGGGCTCTCGTGGCGCAGGACTTCCTCGGTCAGGCCGGGGACGAGCGCGGGATCGGCGCGTACGGCGGCGAGCTGCCCGGGATGCGTGAGCAGCGCGTACAGGCCGTTGGCGACGAGATTGACCGTGGTCTGGTGGCCCGCGATCACCAGCAGGAACGCCATCGAGGTGACCTCCTGCGCGGTGAGGCGGTCGCCGTCGGCGCGGGCGGCGAGGAGAGCGGAGAGCAGGTCGTCGCCGGGGTGGGCGCGCTTGTCCTCGACCAGCTCACACAGCCGCTCCAGCATCGCCCCGGCGGTCGGGACGGACACCTCCCCGTCTCCTCCGTCCCCGCCCACCGTGTGGCCCCTGACCTGGAGGACCCCGTGCGGGCCGGGGTCCGCGCCGAGCAGCTCGAAGATCACCGCGAGCGGCAGCGGCAGCGCGAACCGGGCGATCAGGTCGACCTCGTCCGCCTCGTCCGCCCGGTCCAGCGCGTCGAGGAGTGCGGTGACATGGGCCTCGATCCGGGGGCGCAGCTCCGCCACCCGCCGCTGGGTGAAGGCCTGTTGGACCAGGCGCCGCAGACGGGTGTGGCGGGGCGGGTCGGAGTTGAGCATGTGGCTGGTGAGCCAGCCGCCCGGACCGCCGGTGGGCAGTCCCTCGTGGCGGGCGTACGCCTCGGTCGCGCCGTCCTTGCTCAGCCGGGGATCGGCGAGGGCCGCCCGGCAGTCGGCGTACCCGGTGACGACCCAGCCGGCCAGCGGCGCGGCCCCGGAGAACCGGACCTCGCGGACCCCGCCCTGCGCACGCCAGCGCCGGTAACCGGCATGCGGGTACCGGGCGAAGGACTCACCCACCACCTCGGCTCCGGCCTCTGTCTCGGCCCCAGCCACGGCCACGGCCCCGGTCCCGGTCCCGCCCCTGGTCCCGGCTACGGCCCCGGCCCCGACCCCACCTCCAGCCACAGATTCGGTCCCGGCCTCGGCCCTGGCCCCACCCTCGGTCCCGGCCACGGACTCGGCCTCGACCGCAGCTCCAGCCCCTCCCCCGGCCCCGGCCCCACCCTCGGCCCCAACCCCAGCCACGGCGCCGGCCTCGGCCCCAGCTCCAGCTCCAGCTCCAGCTCCAGCTCCAGCCACGGACTCGGTCCCGGCTACGGCCCTGGCCCCGGCCTCTGTCTCGGTCCCGGCCCCAACCTCGACCCCGGCCACGGCCACGGCCTCTGTCTCGGTCCCGGCCCCAACCTCAGCCACGGCCACGGCCTCGGCCCCGCCCCCGGCCACGGCCACGGCCACGGCCACGGCCACGGCCCCAGCCTCGGTCCCGGCCCCGCCCTCGGTCCCAGCTACGGCCCCGGCCTCGACCCCAGCTCCAGCCACAGGCTCGGTCCCGGCTACGGCCTCTGTCTCGGTCCCAACCTCGACCCCAGCTCCAGCCACGGACTCGGTCCCGGCTACGGCCCTGGCCACGGCCCCACCCTCGGCCCCAACCCCAGCCACGGCCCCGGCCTCAACCCCAGCTCCAGCCACGGACTCGGTCCCGGCTACAGCCCCGCCCTCGGTCCCGGCCCCAGCCTCGACCTCGGTCCCAGCCCCGCCCTCGGTCCTGGCCACAGCCCCAGCCACAGCCCCGGCCCCAGCCCCGGCCACGGCCTCGACCCCGCCCTCGGTCCCGGCCCCAGCCTCTGTCTCGGTCCCAGCCTCGGTCCCGGCCTCTGTCTCGGTCCCGGCCTCGACCCCGGCCACCGGCTCGGCCTCGTGTGCCGGATCAGGACGCGGCACGGCGGCGCGCCTTCGTCAGCCGGACGTCCTCGACTCCGAGCAGGCCGAGGAGGGGGACCTTGGCGGAGCCCTGGTCGGGGCTGAGGTCGAGGCCCGCGCCGCGCACGAGGTCCAGGAGCAGTTCGGCGAGCGGCATCACCATGTGCCGGCCCCAGCACCGCTCGGAGGAGTGGCCGAAGGGGAGGTAGCCGGGTGCGGTGTCCGGGTCGAGGGTCTGCCAGCGCTCCGGGCGGAACGCGTGCGGGTCCTCCCACAGTTTCGGATCCCGGTGGGAGAGGAGCGGGAGGACGAGGACGTCGTCGCCGACGCCGATCCGGTCGTCGACGGCGGGGTACTCGGGCGACGCGTTGCGCAGGATGTTCCAGGACGGCGGCAGCAGCCGCATGGCCTCGTGCAGGATGTGCCGGTTCGGCGTGTCGGGGTCGAAGGGCGAGCCGAGCCACAGCGCGTTCGCGACCAGCGTGGAGACCGTGAAGCACAGCGGCGCCGCCGCCCTGCGGTACATGCCCATGGCGTACCGGCGCTCGTGGTAGCCGCCGGCGTCGGCCGTCAGGCCCGCGAGGCCGGTCGACCGGGCGCCGCGCCGGCCGGGCCGCCCCGGGAGCGCGGCGCCCGCCGCGATCACCGACCAGGTGAGCTTGGGGGTCAGTTCGAGGTTGCGGCTCATCAGGATCCGCAGCCGGTAGGGGTCCTGGCCGAGGATCAGGTCCCGCAGGAACAGATGCCCCCTGAGCGGCCAGACCCCGGACAGGTCGACGTCCTCGGGGCGTGGGCGGGGCCCCTGCAGCGCCTCGCGTACGTCGCCGCCGACGGTCCGCATCACCGAGGAGGCCTCGCCGCGCGAGATCGAGCGTCCGTGCAGCGGCTTGAACGTGGGCCGCTCGGTCTCGGTGGCCCGGCGGGCGGCGAGGATCCGGTCGGCGGCCTCGTGCCCGGCGACTCCGACGGTGTCGGGTTCGAGCCGGAAGACGTCCTGCCCGAGATGGTCCCGGAACAGGGCGGCAAGCCGTGGATGGAACAACGTGCGGCGCATGCGGGTCTCCGGAAGGGCCGAGGGGCAGGCGGGCGGACACCGGGATCGCCCCCGCCGGGACAGCGGGGGCGACCTCACCGGGCTACTGCGAATCGGCCTAGTACCAGAAGTACCAGGCGCTCGCCTTCAGGCTCTTCTGAGCGGAGACCTTGTTGCGGATGGCGAAGAGAAGCTTCATCACTGCACCCCCTTTCAGGGTGGAGATGTCACGCACTTCCTCTTGTGGAGTTCATGCGCAGATGGCTTCACAACGCTCCCTCCCGGTCATCAACAAACGATGAACGCCGAGGCCAGACGTGGTGAGCCCGGTAAGCGGGTAAGCCCGCACCGACACGACAAAGGCCCCGCCGCTCGGAGCGACGGGGCCTTTGCCCACATGGGGTACCCCCGGAGGGGTGAGGGGGTCTGGGGGTCATGCCCCCAGAAATAGGACGAGGTGGACCGTGCCCGCGCTGTTTGCGGGCACGGTCCACCTCCGACTCGTGGAGATGGCGGGAATCGAACCCGCGTCCAACGGTGCGGAATCAGGGCTTCTCCGTGTGCAGTTCGCTGTGATTTTCTCGGCCCCGGCGATCACGCGAACAAGTCGCCGACGGGCCCAGTCACTGTTAGATTTCCCTCTTCACCCCGTGACCGGGATCAAGGTTTAGTTCCCTAGCTGATGCCAGGATCCGGGTCGGGAACAGCCCCGGGCTGACACTTCGCAAGTCGCTACTTAGGCAGCGAGGGCGAAGGAATCGCGCTTGGTGTTGGCGATTATTTTTTGCGACATATGGTTTACGAGATCATTGCCGCTTCCTCGACACGCTTCCCCTGCTTCGACAGCCGCTGTCGAAACCGATCATCCCCATGTTGTGTTTTCAATGCACACACCGGGTTCAACCGGTGTTGGTGCCATCGTACGTGACCAACCCGCGCCGATGCCACCGTATTCCCGGCGCTACCGCGCTCCCGGCCTACACGCCGCGCTGCCTTCGCTTGGCCGCCGCGATCGCACGGTCCGACTCGCGCCGGTCCTGCTTCTCCCGCAGGGTCTGCCGCTTGTCGTACTCCTTCTTGCCTCGCGCGAGCGCGATCTCGGCCTTCGCGCGGCCGTTGCTGAAGTACAGGGCGAGCGGCACGATGGTGTGCCCCGTCTCCTGGGCCTTGGTCTCCAGCTTGTCGATCTCCTCACGGTGCAGCAGCAGCTTGCGCTTGCGGCGCGCGGAGTGGTTGGTCCAGCTGCCCTGGTGGTACTCCGGGATGTGGGCGTTGTGCAGCCACGCCTCGCCCCGGTCGATCTGGACGAAGCCGTCCGTCAGCGAGGTCCGTCCCTCGCGCAGCGACTTGACCTCGGTGCCGGTGAGCACGAGCCCGGCCTCGTAGGTGTCGATGATCGCGTAGTCGTGCCGGGCCTTCTTGTTCTGGGCGACGATCTTGCGCTTGCCGCCCTTCTCGCCGTCCCTGGCCTTGGCGGCCGCGCCGCCCTGCTTGGGCTGGGACTCCTTGGGTACGTACATTCCCTTGCTCATAGTGCCGTCCATTTTCGCACTACGGAGGGGTCGTGCGGCCAGCCTTTAATCGGGGTCGCCCAGGCCGGTGAGCACGGTCTCGGCCCGCTCCACGGCGGCCTGCCCGTCGGCCTGCCCGGCATCGAGGTCAGGAGTGATCCCACGGCCGTCGACGCTGTGACCCAAGGGGGTGCGGTAGTGGCCGACGGTCAGCTCGGCCACCGACCCGTCGGGCAGTGTGGTCGGCATCTGGATGGACCCCTTGCCGAAGGTGCGCGAGCCGATCACCACCGCGCGGCCCCGGTCCTGCAGGGCGCCGGTGAGCATCTCGGCCGCGCTCATCGTGCCGCCGTCGACCAGGGCGACCAGGGGCCGGCCGGTGTCACCGCCGGGGTCGGCGTGCAGGGAGCGCTGGGCACCGTCGACGTCGTACGTGGCGACGAGGCCGCCGTCGAGGAAGGCGGAGGAGGCCTCCACGGCCTCGTTGACCAGTCCGCCGGAGTTGCCGCGCAGGTCGAGGATGATCCCGCCGCCGGCCGGGGCCGCGCGGACCGCGGCACGCACGGCGTCGCCGGAGCCTCTGGTGAACGCGGCGATCCGGATGACGGTGACCCCGCCGGGCAGCCGGGAGACGGCCACCGGGTCCGTGGACAGGCTGGCCCGGCGCAGTTTCTCGGTCCACGCGCGTGTGCCGCGCTCCAGGCCCAGCGTGACGGTCGTACCGGCGGCCGCGTCGTCGGCGTCGCCACGCAGTAAGGAGACCACGTCGGTGACCGGGCGGCCGTCGACGCTGCCGCCGTCGACGCTGATGAGCCGGTCGCCCTGGCGGATGCCGGCCCGGTCGGCGGGCGAGTCGGGCTGGACCTTGGTCACCTCGATCCGGCCGTCCTGCTCGCGGCCCGCCGACAGGCCGACGCCGGTGTACCTGCCGTCGAGGGCCTCCTGGAACTCCTGGTACTCGCCCTCGGAGTAGACCGCGCCCCAGCGGTCACCGCTGCGGCTGACCGCCCGTTCGGCCGCCTCCATCGGGGACTTGCCGTCGGCCATCGCCTCGGCGGCGGCCTCCTGGACGTCCTCGTGCCGGGTGGCCGGGTGCGACGGGCCGGTGGCGGACCTGCGCGCGTGCGCGGTGGGGACGGTGGCGATGGTCTCCGGGAAGGAGCCGGTGGCGGCGCCGGCGACCAGGACGCCGGCGAAGACCAATGTCAGGGCGGCCCCGCGGCGGATGCGGCGGGGCGGACAGAGCAGGTCTCGGCACAGTTCTCGGCCTGACATGGCCGTGAGTCTAGGACAACGAAAAGGGCCGCACGGGCAGATGCCCGTACGGCCCTCTTGGCATGCGTCACACCTTCAGGTACTTGCGCAGCGCGAAGAACGCCGCCAGCGACGGCATCAGCACGCTCGTCGCGAGGATCAGCGGCAGCTTCGTCAACACCGCGTCCCAGCCGACGAAGTTGATGAGCTGGAGCTTGTGGGCGAGGTCCATGCCGTGGTCGATCGTGAAGTACCGGCCGATCACCAGGGCGACACAGGCGAGGCCGCCGCCGATGAGCCCGGCGACCGCGGCCTCCATGATGAACGGCGCCTGGATGTAGAAGCCCGAGGCACCGACCAGGCGCATGATCCCGGTCTCGCGCCGGCGGCTGAACGCCGACACGCGCACGGTGTTGACGATCAGCAGCAGCGCGACGATCAGCATCAGCGCCATCACGCCGAGCGCGCCCCGGTTCATCAGGTTCAGCAGCGTGAAGAGGTTGTCCAGGATGCCCTTCTGGTCCTGCACCGACTGCACGCCGTCACGTCCGTTGAAGGCGCTCGCGATGACCTGGTACTTCTGCGGGTCCTTCAGCTTGATGCGGTACGACTCCTGCATCTGGTCCGGCGTGAGCGAGCTGGCCAGCGGGGAGTTGCCGAACTGCTCCTTGTAGTGCTTGTAGGCCTCGTCCTGCGACTCGTACGACACCTTCTCGACGATGGGCATCTTGTGCAGGTCGTCGAGGATCTGCTTCTTCTGGTCATCGGTGACCGCGCCCTTGGCGCAGTTGGCGTCCGACTCCGCGTCGTGCTTGTTGCACAGGAAGATCGAGACGTTGACCTTGTCGTACCAGTAGCCCTTCATGGTGGACACCTGGTCGCTCATCAGCAGCGAGCCGCCGAAGAGGGCCAGGGACAGGGCGACGGAGACGATGACGGCGAAGGTCATCGTCAGATTGCGGCGGAGACCGACACCGATCTCGGACAGGACGAACTGGGCGCGCATGGCGGGTTCTTCAGGCCTTTCGGGAACAGGGTGCGGTCAGTGTCAGTGCTGGTAGCCGTAGACGCCGCGGGCCTGGTCGCGAACGAGGCGGCCCTTCTCCAGCTCGATGACGCGCTTGCGCATCTGGTCCACGATGTTCTGGTCGTGCGTCGCCATGATGACGGTCGTGCCCGTCCGGTTGATGCGGTCGAGCAGCTTCATGATGCCGACGGAGGTCTGCGGGTCGAGGTTGCCGGTGGGCTCGTCGGCGATGAGCAGCTTGGGCCGGTTGACGAAGGCCCGCGCGATGGCCACGCGCTGCTGCTCACCACCGGACAGCTCGCCCGGCCTGCGGTCCTCCTTGCCGCCGAGCCCGACGAGGTCGAGCACCTGCGGCACCGACTTGCGGATCTCGCCGCGGGACTTGCCGATGACCTCCTGGGCGAAGGCCACGTTCTCCGCGACGGTCTTGTTCGGCAGGAGACGGAAGTCCTGGAACACGGTCCCCAACTGGCGGCGCATCTGCGGCACCTTCCAGTTCGAGAGGCGCGCGAGGTCCTTGCCCAGCACGTGCACCTGGCCGTGGCTGCACCGCTCCTCGCGGAGGATCAGCCGCAGGAAGGTGGACTTTCCGGAGCCGGAGGACCCCACGAGGAAGACGAACTCGCCCTTCTCCACTTCCAGGGAGACATCCCTGAGTGCGGGGTGGTTCTGCTTGGGGTAGACCTTGGAGACGTTGTCGAATCGGATCACGGATGCACCACGGGTCGCCGGGGGTAGATGAGCGTGACCATACGCGACCCGGGTGTGCAAGTGCAGTCGCGGGGAGAGCTTGGGCAAGACTTGTACGTTTTTGTACCGGGACATGTTTGCATCCCGTGTTCCCTCCCCTGCTTCCGTCCGCTCTCCCGGTGCCCTGCGCACCGCTTGCGGGAACCTGGCACAGTGGAGTGGGAACGTTCTCGTTCCTATGAGCGTTCTAGAAGTGATGACCGGTGCAAGGAGGGCGAGCGCATGACGTACGACCGGCTGGTGTGCGCGAACTGTGCGGCGCCCGTGAGCGAGGGCCGGTGCCCGGTGTGCCGTGCCAACCGCGAGCGACTTCAGCAAGAGGGCTTCCTCGGCGGGGTGAACCCGATGGCGCTGATCGCGCTGCTGGCGGTGCTGATCACCGCCGTGGCGCTGCTGGCGCACCAGACCGCGTAGGGACGCGGACGGCGCGAACAGCGCGCGAGAACGCCGCAGAGACGGCCAAGGGCCCGGAGCGCCAAGCTCCGGGCCCTTGTGCGTACGGTGTGCGTACGCGGTGCGACCTTGGGGTCACGGTCAGGCGGCGGCGCCGCCCCGGCCGTTCATCAGACGCGGCAGCACACGGAAGCCGATGCCGCCGGCGATCATCGTCGCGGCGCCGATGAGCAGGAACTCGGTCGGACCGGCACCGGTCTCGGCGAGCTGCTTGTCACCGCCCTGGGCCTGGGCCTTGTTGCCGTTGTCGGAGCCCGTGTCGGTCAGGTTCGACGAGCCCTGGTCCTGGGTGGCGTTGTTGTTGCCACCCTGGGGCTTGTCGTTGTTGCCGCCGGTGCTGCTCGAACCGCCGGTGCTGCCGGAGCCGCCCGTGGTGCTGGACCCGCCGGTGGTGCTGGACCCGCCGGTGGAGCCGGAGCCGCCGGTGGAGCTGCCACCCGAGGTGCTGGTGCCACCGGTGCTGCTGGAGCCACCGGTGGAGCTGGTGCCACCGGTGGAGCTGGTGCCACCGGTGGAGCTGGAGCCGCCAGTGGAGCTGGAGCCACCCGTGGTGCTGGAGCCGCCGGTGCTGCTGGAGCCACCGGTGCCGCTGTCACCACCGGTGGAGCTGGTGCCGCCGGTGCCGCTGTCACCACCCGTGCTGCTCGAACCCCCGGTGGAGCTGTCGCCGCCGGTGACGAGACCACCGATGGTGACGCCGCCGTTGGTCGAGGAGTCCCCGCTGGTGGTGCTGGAACCGCCGGTCGAGGAGTCCCCGCCCGTGGTGGAGGTGCCACCAGTGGTGGAGTCCCCGCCGGTGGTGGAGTCGCCGCCGGTGGTGCCAGTGCCGCCGGTCGAGGAGTCGCCGCCGGTCGTGGTGCCGCCGTCGGTGCAGACCGCGACCGGGCAGCCGCCGTCGGTGCCGCCGCTGTCGTTCCCGGCGTCCGTGTGCACGCCCAGGCTGATCGGACCGGCCTGGACATCGATGCCCGCGGCGGAGGCCGCGCCGGCTGCGGTCAGCGACGCACCGGCCGCGATCACGGCGCCCGCGGCTATCCGCGCGACCCGGATCCGCGTCTTCTTCGTCATATGGTTGCTACCCCCAGTAGCTGTTCGTCAATGAGGCGGCGCGTGGGGCGTTGCCGTGATCGACGGGAGGCAGCCGGTGACGAAGCGCGTCAACTCATTCCCCCGGTTCACATGCGCCCCTCAAGTACGCATGCCGCGTGCAACTCTTCCCATTCTTCAAAGCAACGTCAAGGGCATTGCGGGCGCATTGTCCGTTGGGGGTGTTTATGCGGCGACCTGGAACCTGTAATTGTGACGTAAAACCCAGACATAACGACAACTGCCGCCTCGCGGGCGGCAGTTGTCATGTCGACAAAGTTACTTCTCCTGCTGCTTGCGCCAGCGAATGCCGGCCTCCAGGAACCCGTCGATCTCGCCGTTGAACACGGACTCCGGGTTGCCGACCTCGTACTCGGTGCGCAGGTCCTTGACCATCTGGTACGGGTGCAGGACGTACGAACGCATCTGGTTGCCCCAGGAGTTGCCGCCGTCACCCTTGAGGGCGTCCATCTTGGCCTGCTCCTCCTGGCGGCGGCGCTCCAGCAGCTTGGCCTGGAGGACGTTCATCGCCGTGGCCTTGTTCTGGATCTGCGAGCGTTCGTTCTGGCAGGAGACCACGATGCCGGTGGGGAGGTGGGTGAGCCGCACCGCGGAGTCGGTGGTGTTCACGCCCTGGCCGCCGGGGCCCGAGGACCGGTACACGTCCACGCGCAGCTCGGACTCGTCGATCTCGATGTGGTCGGTCTGCTCGACCACGGGGAGCACCTCGACGCCCGCGAAGGAGGTCTGGCGGCGGCCCTGGTTGTCGTAGGGCGAGATGCGCACCAGGCGGTGCGTGCCCTGCTCGACGGAGAGGGTGCCGTAGGCGTACGGCGCCTGGACGGCGAAGGTCGTCGACTTGATGCCGGCCTCTTCGGCGTACGACGTCTCGATCAGCTCGGTCTTGTAGCCCCGCTGCTCGGCCCAGCGCAGGTACATGCGCTGGAGCTTCTCGGCGAAGTCGGCGGCGTCGACACCGCCGGCCTCGGCGCGGATGTTGACGAGCGCCTCACGGGAGTCGTACTCGCCGGACAGGAGGGTGCGGACCTCCATCTCGTCCAGCGACTTCCTGACGGAGGCCAGCTCGGACTCGGCCTCGGCGCGGGTGTCCGGGTCGTCCTCCTCCTCGGCCATCTCGAAGAGGACGGCGAGATCGTCGATCCGGCCGCGCAGCGCCTCCGCCTTCCTGACCTCGGCCTGGAGGTGGGAGAGCTTGCTGGTGATCTTCTGCGCCTCGTCCGGGTTGTCCCACAGGGACGGCGCGGCCGCCTGCTCCTCGAGCACGGCGATATCTGCCCTCATCTTTTCGAGGTCCAGGACGGCCTCGATCGACTCCATGGTCGAGGAGAGGGACTTCAGCTCTTCGGATACATCGACGACTGCCACGCCTCCAGCGTAACGGCTGTGGCAAGGAGCCCGGGCAGGGCGCGGTCAGGGCGCCTGGGTGCTGTGGGTGTCCCGGGCCGGCCCGTCGTCGCCGGAGGAGGAGGCCGCGTAGGCGCCGACGCCCACCACCGCCGCCACGACCACCCCGGCCACGCCGAGCGTGATCCGGCGCCGCCGCACCACCGCCCGGTGGCGGGCCGAACCCGGCCGGGGCGCACCGGTGGCCCGGGGAGCGCGCGCGGTCCCGTGGGCGCCGCCGGCCAGCTCGTCCGGGCCCGGCACGCGCATCGAGGTGTGCGTGTCCCGGTTGGAGTCCGGCCTGGCGCCCGGCACCAGTGAGACCGCGCCCCGGCGCCGGGCCGGCTCGGCCGGCGCGGCCGCCGGTTCCTGCGCCTCCGGCTCCTCGGCCTGGTCCGGCTCGTCCACCTCCAGCGGCGGCATCCCGGCCAGCATCGGGAGCTGCTCGCGCAGCCGTGCCGCCAGCTCCGAGGCGCGCAGCCGGGAGGCGGGCGCCTTGGCCAGGCACTGCACGATCAGCTGCCACAGCTCCTCGGGGATCCCGGGGAGCGGGACGACGGTCTCGGTGACGTGGCGGCGCAGCACCGCGCCCGGGTGGCCGCCGCCGAACGGGGTGAAGCCGGCCAGCAGCTCGTACAGGACGGTGGCGAGGGCGTAGATGTCGACGGACGCGCGCGGGGGCAGGCCCTCGACGATCTCCGGGGCCAGGTAGTCCGGCGTGCCGATGATCTTGGTGGCCTTGGTCCGCTTCGGCGAGTCGATCAGCTTGGCGACGCCGAAGTCCGTCAGCAGGGCGGGGTGCGAGCCGCCCGGCCCCAGCGGCCCCTGCATGTCGAGGAGCACGTTCTCGGGCTTGACATCGCGGTGGACGACCCCGGCCGCGTGGGCCGCCGCGAGCGCGTCGGCGACGTCGGCGACGATCGCCACGGCCGACTCGGGGGCGAGCCGCCGCTCGCGCTCCAGCCGGGTGCGCAGGTCGGTGCCGCGCACGAGGTCCATGACCAGGGCCAGGTCGTTGCCGTCGACCACGAGGTCGCGCACGGTGACGATGCGCGGGTGCTCCAGGCCGAGCAGCGCGGTGCGCTCCTGGACGAAGCGTCCGACGAGCTCCTGGTCGGAGGCGAGGTCCTCGCGCAACATCTTGATGGCGACGGGCCCGTCCGGCCCCTCGCCCAGCCACACCGTGCCGGCGCTGCCCCGCCCCAGGATCTGGTTCGCGGTGTACCGGCTGCCGATCTTCCGTGCCAAGACTGCTCCTACAGGCGCGCGTTGTCGCGTGGTGTCGTCAAAACTACGCGTCCGGGGAGCCAACCTTCACCGCGGAGACGGAAATCACCCGCCAGATGTCGACAAATCCGCAAACTCACGGTCGAGTTATGGGCGTTCCGGGATCAATTGCCCGAGGAACCGCCGAGGTCCTTCGCCCACTTGCTGACCTGGCCGACCCAGTGGGTCACCTCGTGCCAGTAGCTGCGGCCCTGGCCGACCCAGGTGTGCAGCGGGGTCAGTTCGTAGATCAGCCAGCTCGCCACGACCAGGATGACGATCGTGAACAGGCAGCCCTTCAGGCAGCCGAGCCCCGGGATCTTCATCGGGTTGGCGCTGCGCCGGCGCGGTTCCCGCGGCTCGCGCGCGGGGCGCTGCGGCTCCGGGGCGTACCGCTGCGGCTGCTGCTGCGGCGGGGCGTACTGCTGGGGCTGCTGCTGCCCGTAGCCGTACCCCTGCTGGTAGCCCTGCTGCCGGCCGCGCGGCTGCGGCTGCCGGGGGCGGGCCTGGGGGGCCTGGCGCGGCTGCTGCTGGGGCCGGGCGACCTGGCGCTGCGGCCGGTGGTGCAGCGGGTCGTCCTCCGGGGAGAGGTACTGGACCTGCGTCTGTTCGTTGCGGTCCCGGGCAGCGCGCAGCTGGTTCTGCCAGGGGTGCGGCTGGTCGGGCTGCTGCCCCTGGGGGCCGGTGCCGGGCAGCACCGCCGTCGGGTCGGCGGCCCCTGTGTTCGGCAGTACGGCGGTGGGGTCGGCGGCGCCGGCCGGACCGCCGGTGTGCGGCAGGACGCTCGTCGCGGCACTCGGGTCGTACGCCTGCGGCGCGTTCGTCGGGAGCACCTGGGTGGGATCGGCGGCGCCGGGCACGCCCGGTACGGCCGTCGGCGCCGGGTCGGGGGCGAGCAGCACGCCCACGCCCTCGGCGGCCGCGATCTGCGCCGCGTTCGCGTGCACGCCGATGCCCTCGGCGACGACGCGCAGCCCGCGCGCGAGGCTCTCGGCGCTCGGCCGTTCGTCGGGGTTCTTGCGCAGGCAGCGCTCTATGACCGTCCACAGCGGGTCCGGGACGGTGGAGGGGCGGCGCGGCTCGGCGCTCAGGTGCTGGTGCAGGACTTCGAGGGCGGTGCTGCCGGAGAACGGCGGGCGGCCGGTGACCAGCTCGTACAGCAGGATGCCGGCGCCGTAGATGTCCACCGCGGAGGTCTGCGGGCGGCCCTCGGCGGACTCCGGCGCCACGTACGCGGGCGTGCCGACGAACTCGCTGGTGCGGGTCAGTCCCGGGGAGTCGGCGAGGCGGGCGATGCCGAAGTCGGTCAGCATCGGGTGCATCCGGCCGTCGTTCTGCGCGAGCAGCACGTTGGCGGGCTTCAGGTCGCGGTGCACGACCCCGTCGGTGTGGCTCGCGGCGAGCGCGTCGGCGATCTGGGCCGTCAGCAGAGCGGCGGCGACCGGGGTGAGCGGGCCGTTCTCGCGCAGGTAGCGGTGCAGGTCGGGGCCGTCGACGAGATCCATGACCAGGGCCAGCAGATCGCCCTCGACGACGAGGTCACGGACCCGGACGATGTTGGGGTGCGTGAGCCGGAGCAGTACGGAGCGCTCGCGCAGGAAGCGCATCACGATGTCCGGGTCGCTCGCCAGCTCCTCCTTGAGGACCTTGATCGCGAGCGTCTCGCCGGGCTGGCCGGGCACGGCCGCCTCGGCACCCGCGGTCTCCCGCTGGCGGGCACGCCAGACGGTGCCTGTGGCGCCGCGTCCGAGCGGCTCCTCAAGCAGGTACTTGCTGCCGACTGGCCGCACGTCACGCGCTCCCTGCTGCTTGCTTGCCTTCACTGCCGGTGTTTCGACCCACTGTAGTGCCGCCTTCCTGGGCACTACGTAAGCGTTCCCGAGGATGTTCGATGTGTTCGACGGAAAGACGCGCGCACCGGTGCGTCGGTTGCCGGGGAGCGGACGTGACCGATCTCAAGTGATCGTCGGCGGACTATTGGTCAGGCACTTTTGGGGGCAGAGGCGACCAATCAAGATCACTTGTCACCGGGTGCGGGGCGCGGTGTCAGTGGCAGGTGCGAGGATGCCTCCCAGTACTGGCCGACGTGCTCGTGTTGGGGTGGGGATGCAGATCCGGCTGACCGTCGTAGACCCGCTGGGCCCGGCCCCGCAGCGGGGCCGCGCCGCGAGCCGCGACGTGCTGGTCACGGCGCCCACCGGCACGGATCTGGCCGCGGTCGCGTCCGCGCTGGCCGGGGCGGTCGGCGCCGAGGCCGGCCAGGGCCAGGCCGCCGCCGGCCCGGGCCTCGTCCTGTACGCCGGCACCGAGCGCCTGGACCCGCGCCGCTGCACCCTCGGCGAGCCCCCGCTGGTCGACGGTGCCGTGCTGTCCCTCGGCGCCCCCGCGGCCGCCGAGCCGCACCCCGAGCTGGACGACGCGCCGGCCCAGCTGCACGTCGTCGCGGGGCCGGACGCGGGCGGGGTCCATCTGCTGCACGGCGGCCGGATCAGCGTGGGCCGCTCGGCCGACGCCGACGTCCCCCTGGACGACCCCGACGTCTCCCGGCTGCACTGCTCGGTCACGGTCGGCGCCGACGGCCGCGTCTCGGTCGCCGACCTCGGCTCCACGAACGGCACGGTGCTCGACGGCGTGCGGATCGGGGAGCGGCCGGTGCGCGTCCCGGCCGGAGGACTGCTGCGGATCGGCGAGTCGGCCCTGCGGGTCACTCCGGCCGGCGGGCCGGGGGCGCGGGTGGGCGCGGTGCCGGACGGGGAGGGGTGCCTGCGGGTCACCGGCGGCGCGGGGCACGACGGCGCCCCGGGCGCGGGTGCCTCGGGCGCGGGCGGCGCCTCCGTCGACGGCGCCGGCCCCGGGGGCGCGGCGGGTCAGGAGCACGGGCGTGCGGAGTCGCTCCTGGTACCCGGGCAGGTCGGGGCACCGCGGATCGAGAGCGCGCGCGAGGCGGCTCCGGGCGGGGACACGCACGCGGGGCGCTTCGGCATCGCCGGGGCGGGCGAGGAACCGCCGGGCGACGGCCGCAAGGACACTCCGCTCCGGGGCACCGACGCCCCGCACACCGCCCGCAGGCGCGGCCTCGGCAAGTGGGCCCGGCGCCTGGCCGGGGGCCGCGCGGAGCATCCGGGAGACGCGGAGCCGTACGACACCGAGGTGGACCGCTCCCCCGGCACCGCCCCCGTGGCCGACCCCCCGAGGCAGCCCGAGATCTGGCCGGATCCCGCCGCCCTGCTGCTGACGGCGCTCGGTCCCGGGCCCCGGCTGTGGGAGCGCGGGCCGGGCCACGGTGAGGCGCTGACCGTGCGGGTCGGCACGGCCGACCGGAGCGCGCCGGACGGCTCGGGCCTGCTGCCCGCCGTGCCGGTGACGGCGGCGCTGCGCGAGGCGGGCTCGCTGGGCCTGGCCGGTCCGCGGCCCCGGCTGTCCGGGCTGGCCCGCGCGGTGCTGGCCCAGCTCACCGCGATGCACTCCCCCGATCTGCTGGAGATCGTGCTGATCAGCGCCGACCGCTCCCGGCCCGTCGAGGAGCGCACGGCCGAGTGGTCCTGGCTGGGCTGGCTGCCGCACGTCCGGCCGGGCCACGGCCAGGACTGCCGCCTCCTGCTGGCCTACGACCGCGAGCAGGCGGCGGCCCGCGCGGAGGAACTGCTGCGCCGGCTGGACGACCACACGACGACGGGCAGAGGCACGGCCCACCCCACCGCCGCCCCGGCACCGGGCGCCGCAGCCACGCGCGCCGCGCTCCCGGACGCCCTCGCCCCGGCCCCGCCCGCGGGTCCGCCCGCCCAGGACACCCCGCCGGGCGCCCCCGCCGCGCCCGGCACCATGAGCCGCCCCGCCGCCTCCGGTACGGCTGCCGCGCCGGACACCCCGGGCTTCCCCCCGTCCGGCTCGCCCTCACCCGCGCCGGGCCGGTCCGCCCACGGCCTGCCCGCCCACGAACAGGCGGCCGGCCACCCCCTGCCCGGCGTCCCGGGGCCCACCCCGCCGCCCGGCACACCCGCCCACCGAACCGCCTACGCCCGGGGAGCGCACGCCACCTTCCCCGCCGACGCCGAGCGCCGCCCCTCCTGGGCGAAGGACGGCGCGGATCCCGCCGGTGCCGGTGGTTTCCCCGGCCCCTACACGGTCGTCGTCGTGGACGGCGATCCCGGCGGGACCGCCCTGCAGGAAGCCCTCGCGCGGCTCGCCGTGGCCGGGCCGCGGGTCGGGGTGCACGTGGTGTGTCTCGCCGAGACCGGCCCCGCGTCGGCGGAGTCCCCCGTGGCGGCGACGTACGAGGCGGCCTGCGCGGCGACGCCGACCCTGCGGCACTGCGGGGCCGTGGCGCTGCTCGGCGGGGACGTCGCGACCGCGCTGCATCTGATGCGGGTCGCGCCCGGCGGGCCGGTGGGTCCCGGGGTGCTCGCCGCCGTCGACGCCGTCTCCGGCGCCTGGGCGGAGCGGTTCGCGCGGGCGCTGGCGCCGCTGCGCCCGGACGGCCCGGCCGTCGAGCCGCACACGCGCGTGGCCGCACCGCTGCCCCAGTCGGCCCGTCTGCTGGACGAGCTGGGGCTCGCCCGGGCCACCCCGGCGTCGCTGATGGCGCGCTGGGCGGACGCCGCCGACGACACACAGGTGCTCGGCGGCCGGGCGCGGGCGGTGCTCGGTGCCGGGCCGCGCGGGCCGCTCACCGCCGACCTGGTGGCCGACGGGCCGCATCTGCTGATCGAGGGGCCGGCCGGCAGCGGTCGTACGGAGCTGCTGCGCTCCCTGGTGGCCTCGCTGGCCGCCGCCGAGCGGCCGGACCGGCTGGGCATCGTGCTGATCGACGGACGGGACGGGGTCGGGGGCGGCAGCGGGCGCGGTGAAGGGCTGCGCGCGTGCACCGACATACCGCATGTCACCACTCACCTCACCGCCAACGACCCCGTACGCATGCGGGAGTTCGCCCAGGCGCTGGCCGCCGAGCTGAAGCGGCGTGCGGAGCTGCTGGGCCGGTCGGACTTCGCCGAGTGGCACGCGGGGCTCACGCTGTCGGGCCGTATCGTCGCGCAGCGCACGGCCTCGGCCGGTTCCTCCGGGGACATAGAGGCCCCGCCCAGCTCCACCCTGCGGCTGCGGCCGGGAGCCGCCGCGCGCGGGCGGGCCGAGGCGGCACCGCCGTTGCCCCGGCTCGTGGTGGTCGTCGACGATCTGGACGCGCTGGTCTCGCCCGCGCTCGGCTCACCCGGCCGGCCCGCCGCGGGGTCGGTGATGCGGGCGCTGGAGGCGGTGGCCCGGGAGGGCGAGCGGCTCGGCGTGCACCTGGTGGCGGCGAGCGGCGCGGGGGACCGTACGGCGGAGACGGAACCGGCGCGCCGGGCCACGTTGCGGGTCGTGCTGGACGCCCCGACGACGGGTCCCGACGAACCGGCGCCGGGCCGCGGCCGGCTGACGGCCGCCGGCGGCCGGGCCACCGGATTCCAGGCGGGCCGGGTGACGGGCCGTATCCCGCGCACCGCGACCCAGCGGCCGACGGTCGTCCCGCTGGACTGGGCCCGCATGGGCGACCCGCCGGCCCGCCGGCCGGTGCGGGAGCTGGGCAACGGCCCGACGGACCTGGCGCTGCTCGCGAGCGCGGTGGAGCGGGCGGCCCGGGAGGTGTCGGCGGCCCAGGTGCCGTCCCTGCTCTGACCCCCCTGCCCCCTCGCGCCGATGCGCGTTTCATGTTCGCCTCGAACCCGCTCGCATACACTCTCGGTCACGAGCCGGTCACGATGACCGCTCCGGCCCCGCAGGCGCTCTTGCCCGCCCTGAGCGGCCCGTCGTACACCGGACCGCACGGGACAGTCTTCTTGACGTTCAACGGAGAACGACGAACGGGGAAGTGATGCGCAGGAGCAGCAGCACCATCCGGACACGCAGGACCGTCACCACGGTCGCCGCCCTGCTCGCGGGAGCCCTCGCGCTCTCCGCGTGCTCCGGCGGCGGCGACAAGAGCGACACGGGGAAGAAGGGCGGCGGGACCACCCCGGCCGGTTCCACCGTCAGCCTCCCCGAGCTGAACGGCGCCACCCTGGAGATCGCCGCGGTCTGGACCGGCCAGGAACAGAGCAATTTCAAGCAGGTGCTGGCCGAGTTCGAGAAGCGGACCGGCGCGAAGGTCACCTTCGTGCCCGCCCAGGACCCGATCATCAACTTCCTCGGCTCGAAGATCGCGGGCGGCCAGCCGCCGGACGTGGCGATGCTGCCGCAGCCCGGCGCCATCAAGCAGGCCGTGCAGCAGAAGTGGGCCAAGCCGCTCGGCCCGGACGCCCTGAAGGAGCTGCAGAAGAACTACTCGCAGGGCTGGCAGGACATCGGCAAGGTCGGCGGCAAGCAGTACGGCGTCTACTACAAGGCCGCCAACAAGTCGCTGATCTGGTACAACGCGAAGGTCTTCGCGAACGCGGGCGCCAAGGAGCCGAAGACCTGGAAGGACCTGCTGACCACCGCGCAGGCGGTCTACGACTCCGGGGTCACGCCGTTCTCGGTGCCGGGCGCGGACGGCTGGCCGCTGACGGACTGGTTCGAGAACGTCTATCTGTCCCAGGCGGGGCCCGCGAAGTACGACCAGCTCACCCAGCACAAGATCAAGTGGACGGATCCGTCGGTCAAGCAGGCCCTGCAGACGCTCGCGCAGATCTGGGGCAGGAAGGACTACCTCGCGGGCGGGCAGACCGGGGCGCTGCAGACCGAGTTCCCGGCCTCGGTCACCCAGACCTTCACCGGCGGTGACCAGCCGAAGGCCGCGATGGTCTACGAGGGCGACTTCGTACAGGTCAACATCGGTGAGACCAAGGCGAAGGTGGGCACGGACGCGAAGGTGTTCCCGTTCCCGGCGGTCGGCGCGAGCGCGCCCGTGGTCTCAGGCGGTGACGCGGCGGTGATCCTGAAGGACTCCAGGGCGGCCCAGGCTCTGGTCACCTTCCTCGCCTCCCCGGACGCGGCGACGATCCAGGCCAAGCTCGGCGGCTATCTCTCGCCGAACAGGAACGTGCCGATCCCGGCGTACCCGAACGAGGTGCAGCAGAAGATCGCCAAGGCGCTGATCGCGTCCGGTGACGACTTCCGCTTCGACATGTCCGACCAGGCGCCGCAGGCGTTCGGCGGCACCCCGGGCAAGGGCGAGTGGAAGGACCTCCAGGACTTCCTGCGCAACCCGTCGGACGTGGCGGGCACCCAGGCGAAGCTGGAGAAGGACGCGGCGGCGGCGTACGGAAGCGGGAGCTGACCCGGCGATGGCGTCGGCAGCGGCGGCCGGGGCCCCACCGGGTCCCGCCGCACCCCCCTCCGCCAAGAGCCGCAAGAGCGTGACCGGGACCCGCCGGGCCGTGGCAGCGCTGTTCCTGCTGCCCGCCCTGGTGCTGCTCGGCGCGCTCGTGGTCTACCCGATCGGGTACTCGCTGGTCCGCAGCTTCGTGAGCAACTCCGGCCACGGCTTCGCCGGAACCGACAACTACAAGACGCTGTTCTCGGATGACAGCATCCGTACCGCCTTCAAGAACAACGTCGTCTGGGTGGTGTTCGCGCCCACGGTCTCCACCGCGCTCGGTCTGGTCTTCGCGGTGCTGACCGAACGGGTGCGCTGGGGAACGGCGTTCAAGCTGGTCGTCTTCATGCCGATGGCGATCTCGATGCTGGCGGCCGGGATCATCTTCCGGCTGGTGTACGACCAGGATCCGCACAAGGGCGTCGCGAACGCGGTGTGGGTGGGGGTGCACGACACCTTCGCCCCGTCGTCCGCGTTCCCGAACGCCCACCCGGGCCGCGAGTCGCCCCTCGTCGCCGAGCAGGGCGGCTTCATCACCAAGGTGCCCGTCCGCACCGGCCAGAGCGTCACCCTGCCCCTCGTCGGCGTCGCGCCCGACCAGATGCCGGACGGCGCGAAGAAGGCCGTGGCCGCCGGGCCGGAGCCGGGGAAGGTCACCGGCACCACCTGGCAGGACTTCACCCGTGGCAAGGGCGTCGGCCGGCTCGGCGTGCCCGACCCGTCCGAACTGGGCTACGCGGGGATGCGGATCGAGGCGGTGAAGGACGGCAGGGTGGTCGCCTCCGCCAAGGCCGCCGGCGACGGTACCTTCACGCTGCCCGCGTCCGCCGACGGGGCACGCCTGCGGCTTCCGGCGAGCAACTTCAGGGAGCCGTACAACGGGGTCACCTGGCTCGGCCCGACGCTGGTCACCCCGGCGATCATCGGGGCGTACGTCTGGATGTGGGCGGGCTTCGCGATGGTGCTGATCGCGGCCGGACTCGCGGGCGTGCCCCGGGAGTTGCTGGAGGCCGCGCGGGTGGACGGCGCCACCGAGTGGCAGGTGTTCCGCAAGGTCACCGTGCCGCTGCTGGCGCCCGTCCTCGCGGTCGTCACCGTCACGCTGATGATCAATGTGCTGAAGGTGTTCGACCTCGTCTACATCATCGCCCCGGGCTCCTCCCAGGCCGACGCGAACGTGCTCGCCCTGGAGCTGTACCGCAGGGGCTTCGCGGAGGACCAGCCGGGCGTCGCGAGCGCCATCGCGGTGCTGCTGCTGGTGCTGGTGATCCCGGTGATGGCGTTCAACATCCGGCGGCTGCGGCGGGAGCGGGAGGTGCGGCGATGACGGCGACCGCCGACAGCGTGACGAATGCCGGCCCCGCCCGGACGGTGCGGGCCGGGCGGTCCCTCGGCTCGCGGATCGCGGAGCGGCTGGGCGGCGGTCTGGTCCGTGTCCTGCTGATCCTCGTGGGCCTGTTCTGGCTGGTGCCGACCGTCGGTCTGCTGCTGGCCTCGCTGCGCTCCCCGCAGGACATGAGCGCGAGCGGCTGGTGGACGGTGTTCACCAAGCCGTCCCAACTCACCTTCGACAGCTACCAGAAGCTGCTGGAGAACAGCGACATCACCGGCTCCCTGTGGAACACGGTCCTGATCACGGTCCCGGCGACGCTCCTCGTCGTCGTGGTCGGCTCCCTCGCGGGCTACGCGTTCGCGTGGATGGAGTTCCCGGGCCGGGACTGGTGGTTCCTGGGAGTGGTGAGCCTGCTGGTGGTGCCGGTGCAGGTGGCGCTGATCCCGATCGCCGAACTGTTCGGGAAGATCGGCCTGTTCGGAACGATCTTCGGCGTGATCCTGTTCCACACCGGCTTCGGGCTGCCGTTCGCGGTGTTCCTGCTGCGGAACTTCTTCGCGGAGATCCCGCGCGAGCTGCTGGAGGCGGCCCGCCTGGACGGCGCCGGTGAACTGCGGCTGTTCGCCCGGGTGGTGCTGCCGCTCGGCGGGCCCGCGATCGCGAGCCTCGGCATCTTCCAGTTCCTGTGGGTGTGGAACGACATGCTGGTCGCGCTGGTGTTCACCAAGTCGGGCACCCAGCCGATCACGGTCGCCCTGCAGACGCAGGTACGGCAGTTCGGCAACAACGTCGACGTGCTGGCGCCCGGTGCGTTCATCTCCATGGTGATCCCGCTGGCCGTGTTCTTCGCGTTCCAGCGGCAGTTCGTGTCCGGGGTGATGGCGGGCGCGGTGAAGTAGCGGCCCTCCGGCAGCCGTCGGCGAAGGGGCGGGCCTCACGGGGCCCGCCCCTTCGCCGACACCACGTGGTCCCCCACATGCCGTACGCCGCCGTAACCAATTCACTCCAACGGCCGTTCCTGGTCGGACTCCTCCCGCCGATCGACCACCGATGGATGCCCCTTGCCCAGGTTCAGTGTCATTGTCCCCGCGTACCAGGTCCAGGCCTATCTGTCCCAGTGCCTGGACTCGGTGCTCGCGCAGTCGTGTGCGGATCTGGAACTGATCGCCGTGGACGACTGCTCACCGGATGCCTGCGGCGCGCTCATCGACGAGTACGCGGCCGGGGACGCGCGCGTGAAGGCCGTACACCTGGCCGAGAACCAGGGGCCCGGCGGCGCCCGGAACGCGGGGATGGCGGCGGCGAGCGGCGACTACCTGGTCTTCCTGGACGGCGACGACACGCTCGCCCCGGACGCGCTGCGGGCGCTCGCCGACCGGATCGAGGAGACCGGGGAGCCGGACGTCCTCGTCTACGACTACGCGCGCACGTACTGGGACGGCCGCCAGGTGCGCAACCAGCTCGCCGGCCGGCTCGCCGAGGAGGGCCCCGCGCCGTTCCGGCTGGCGGACCGGCCGGGAGTGCTCAGGGTGCTGATGGCGGCCTGGAACAAGGCCTGCCGGCGGGAGTTCGTCGAACGGCACGGCTTCGTCTTCCCGCCGGGCTCCTACGAGGACACCCCCTGGACCTTCCCGGTGCTCATGGCGGCGGAGTCGATCGCCACCCTGGACCGGGTCTGCGTGCACTACCGGCAGCGGCGCCGGGGCAGCGTCCCCGCCGGCGCCGACCGTCGCCACTTCGACCTGTTCACGCAGTACGACCGGGTGTTCGCGCACCTTGAGGCACATCCCGAACTGGACCGCTGGCGGCCGGAGTTGTTCCGCCGGATGATCGACCACTACGCGGCGGTGGTCACCAGGCGGGGCCGGCTGCCGCGCGGCAGCCACGCCGAGTTCCTCCGTCTGGCCCGCGCCCACTACCGCCGGTACCGGGTCCCCGGCACCCGGATGCGGCCGCGCCACGCCCTGGTCCGCTTCGGACTGCGCCGCACCTTCCGCGCGCTCCGGCTGGCCTCGGCCGCGCGCCGGCGCGCGCTGAGGACGGCGGTGAAGCTGGCCCGTGCCCTGCGCGCCGGAGCGCTGCGCCTGCACTACCGCGTCCAGCTGCGGCTGCCGGTGCGCGCCGACCGGGCGCTGTTCGCCGCCGAGGCGGGCCCCGGCGACCCGGGTGCGCTGGAGGAGGCGCTGCGCGCGCACGCCCCGCACATCCGGACCGCGTGGCTCGCCCGCCCCGAGCAGCAGCACGCCCTTCCGCCGGGTCCGCGCCGCATCCGTCCCGGCACGGCCGCCTACTGGACGGCGCTGGCCCGCTCCGCGTTCCTGGTCACGGACGACGTCCTGGAGCGGCGGCTGCGCAAGCGGCGCGGGCAGGTGGTGATCCGGACCGGGCAGGGCACACCGCTCGGGCACATGGGCCTGGATCTGCTGGAGCGTCCGGCGGCGGCTCGGGGCACCGACTTCACGGCGCTCATGCGGGGCGTCGACCAGTGGGACCACGTCCTGTCCGGCAACCGGCACGCGACGCTGGTCTGGGAGCGGGTCCTGCCGGGCCGGTACCGCACGCTGGAGTACGGCGCCCCGCGCAACGACGTCTTCCAGCGGGCGACCTCGGCGGACGTGACCCGGCTGCGCGAGTCGCTGGGCGTGCCGCCCGGCGCGGTCGCGATCCTGTACGCGCCGGCCCACCGCGACCACCGGCGCACCCAGGGCCCGCTGCTCGACCTGGCGGGGGTCGCCCGGCGCCTCGGCCCGCGCTTCGTGATCCTGGCCCGCACGCCCTACGACCCGGGCGCCGGGGGCGACGCGGGCGGCCGGATCATCGACGTCCGCGACCACCCGAGCGTGCCGTCCCTCTGTCTGGCCTCGGACGCGCTGCTCACCGACTACGCCTCGCTGATGTTCGACTACGCGTGCCTGGACCGGCCGATCGTCGTGCACACCGCCGACTGGGCGGCGTACGAGGCGGCCCGTGGCGCCTACTTCGACCTGCGGGCGTTCCCGCCGGGCGCGGTCGCGCGCAGCGAGGACGAGCTGACCGACATCTTCACGAGCGGCCACTGGCGCGGCTCGCGCTCGGCCCAGCTGCGCGCGGCGTTCCGCGAGCGCTTCTGCCCGTACGACGACGGGCGCGCCGCGGAACGCGTCGTACGGCATGTGATGCTCGGCGAGCCGCCGGAGGCGCTGCCGGCGGTGGTGCCGCTCGCGGAGCGCCATCCGGTGCCGTCGGCCTGCACGCGCACCCCGGCGGCCACCGTGCCGCAGCCCTCCGGTGGTGTGCGGGTCACTCGATGACGAGGTCGACCTCGATGTTGCCGCGGGTGGCGTTGGAGTAGGGGCAGACCTGGTGGGCGGTCTCGACCAGCTTGCGGCCGGTCTCCTGGTCCACGGTGTCGGGCAGCTCGACGCGCAGCGTCACCTTCAGGCCGAAGCCCTCGCCCTGCTTGCCGATGCCCACCTCGGCGGTCACCGCGGCGTCGCTGACGTCGACCTTCGCCTGCCGGCCGACGAGGCCGAGGGCGCTGCCGAAGCACGCGGCGTAACCGGCGGCGAAGAGCTGCTCGGGGTTGGTGCCCTCGCCGTTGCCGCCCAGCTCGACCGGCGGGGCCAGCTTGAGGTCGATCCTGCCGTCGGAGGAGACGGCACGACCGTCGCGGCCGTGGGTGGCGGTGGCGACAGCGGTGTAGAGCGCGTCCATGAGAACCATCCCTTTACGGAGTCGGTGTTCCGGCGGCCACCTGTCCTGGCCGCCTCACGACCACAAGTAGAGCACACAATTAAGTTGTGTGCAATCAAATGACCCGCAAGAGCTACCCTGGACCCATGACCGCCACGACCCGCACCACCGACACCCCCGCGGCCGCCGAGTCCGACTGGCTCCGCCTGGACCGCCAGATCTGCTTCTCCCTGCACGCCGCGTCCCGCGCCTTCAACGGCGTCTACCGCGTCGTCCTCAAGGACCTCGGGCTCACCTACCCGCAGTACCTGGTGATGCTGGTGCTGTGGGAGCAGGGCGACCTGCCGGTCAAGCAGCTCGGCGAACATCTGCGACTCGACTCCGGCACGCTGTCTCCGCTGGTCAAGCGGCTGGAGGCGGCCGGTCTGGTGCGCCGGGAGCGCAGCGCCGAGGACGAGCGCTCGGTCCGGGTCGTACTCACCGGCGAGGGCACGGCCCTGCGCGAACGGGCCCGGGAGGTGCCGCGCCGCATCGTGGCCGCGACCGGCTTCGACCCGGCCGAGATCGCCGACCTGCGCGACCGCCTGGACCAGCTCACCGACACACTGGACGCGGCGGCGGTGGCAGCTGCCGCTGCTGCGGCGGCGGACTAGGGGTGTCGTTCGGATCAGGCCCGTCAACGACAGGGCCGCCCCCGCGGGAGCGACGTTCACCCGGGCGGCCGCCGCAGTACTCTCGTTCATCCGGTTGTGGCGGACGGCACAGGTGATGAAAAGAGGGCGCAAAGAGGGGAACCCGGGGCGGATTCCGACCGTCTTCGGGGCCGAGCCGTAAGCCTTTCTTAACCGGGTATTACCGAAGATTTCTACGCTCCCGGCCCGTGGACCCCATGCGACCTGACCCGCACAGCACGCCTGAGACGACCGACACGCACGCCGCACCGGCGCGGCCGGCGCAGGTCGGTGTGATCGTCATCGGCTACAACGACGCCGCTCATGTGGGCGATGCCGTGCGCTCGGCACTGGCACAGGGTCCGGCCGTCGCCGAGGTCGTCGCCGTGGACGACTGTTCCACGGACGGCAGCGCCGACCTGCTCGACCGGCTGGCCGCCGGGGAGCCCCGGCTCCGGGTGGTGCGCCGCGCGGTGAACAGCGGCGGCTGCGGCAGCCCGCGCAACGACGGCATCGACGCGGTGACCGCCCCGTACGTGATGTTCCTGGACAGCGACGACGTGCTGCCCGCCGGCGCCGTGGACGCCCTGCTGGCGGCTGCCACGGGGGCGCGCGCCGAGGTCGCGGGCGGACTGTGCGTGCGCCGCGAGCTGCCCTCGGGGCACGAGACGCCCTGGCAGGAGCCCCTCTATACGGCGCACACGGTCCTCGCGCGCCCCGCCGAGCGCCCCCGACTCGTCCACGACACGCTCTGCGTCAACAAGCTGTACCGCACCGACTTCCTGCGCGAGCACGGCATCCGCTTCCCCGACGGCCGTTTCCTCTACGAGGACATCGTCTTCACCTCGCGCGTGCTGGCCGCCGCCCCACGCATGGCACTCGTCCCGGACCGCGTGTACGTGTGGCACGTACGCCGGTCCGCCGAGCAGCTGTCGCTCTCGCTGGACCGGGAGCGCATCGAGAACTGGCAGGCGCGCACGGAGGCGTGCGCGCTGGCGTACGAGACGCTGCTGAACGCCGGGCAGAAGGAGCTGGCGCGGGCGGCGCGGGCGAAGTTCCTCGACCACGAGGTGCGGATGTACGCGCGCGAACTGGGCTTGCGCGACGCGGACTACCAGCGCGCGTGGTGGACGCACACCAAGGAGTACCTCGCGCGCTACGACGCCGCCGACTGGGAGCTGAACCCGGGGGCGCCGGGCCGCGTGCTCGCGCGTGTCGTGGTGGAGGCGCCCGAGCCGCGCGACCTGCCGCGCCTGCGGGAGCTCGCCGCGCGCCCGGCGCGTCTGCTGCCGCCGTACGCCCGGGACGCCGAGGGTGTCCCCGTCTGGTCCGCGGACCTCCCGCAGGTCCCCCTGACGCCGCTCCTGATCCGCCCCACCGAAATCCTGCCGATCGCGGTGGACGGGCAACTGGACGTACGTGCGCGTGGCACGCGCGTGCGCCTGCGGCTGCACGAGCTGTACGGCCGGATGGCCGAGGCCGGGCCGGTCGAACTGGACGTGGAGTGGGTGGCGCGCGAGAAGCGCGGGAAGCGCGGGAAGCGCGGGAAGCGCGAGAACCACGAGGACACAGAGCTCACACGGGGGCGTACGACGGTCCCGCTCACGCGCTCCGGCACGGGCACAGGCATCGGTACGGGCGCGAACGCGGATGCGGACGCGGGCAGTTGGACGGCCGAGGCACCGGTCGATCTGGGCGTGCTCGGCGCGGGCACCTGGGACCTGCGGCTGACCGTGCACTTCGCGGACGGCGCACGGCGGGAGATCACGGCGCACGCCATGGCGGGCGCCGGCCGGCTGCGCCGACGCGCCGTCCCGAGCCTGCGGCACGGCGTGCTGCTGGTACAGCCCTACGCGACGCACTCCGGCGCGCTGGCCGTACGGCTGGCGAGCGGCGTGGGCGGCGCGGTCCGGGTGGCCCGGCGGCGCCTGAAGCGCCTGCTGCGCCGGTGAACACTCGGTACGCGCGCGCGTACCGCCACGCACCTGCCCCACCTGCTGCTTCACTGAAAGACGCCCGCTGCTCCACCGAGCGGTTCCACGGGCCAACGGACAAGAGGACGGCCTTTCCATGACCTGGCTGATCACCGGCGGTGCCGGATACATCGGGGCACACGTCGTACGAGCGATGACCGAGGCGGGCGAGCGCGCGGTCGTGTACGACGACCTGTCCACGGGCATCGCCGAGCGCCTGCCGGCGGACGTCCCGCTGGTGCGGGGTTCCACGCTGGACGCGGACCTGGTGGCCCGCACCCTCGCCGAGCACGAGATCAGCGGGGTCGTGCACCTCGCGGCGAAGAAGCAGGTGGGTGAGTCGGTGGACCTTCCGCTGCACTACTACCGGGAGAACGTGGAAGGCCTGCGGGTGCTCCTGGAGGCGGTCACGGCGGCGGAGGTGCCGTCCTTCCTGTTCTCCTCCTCGGCGGCGGTCTACGGCATGCCGGACGTCGACCTGGTGACGGAGGAGACCCCCTGCGTCCCGATGTCGCCGTACGGCGAGACGAAGCTGGCCGGTGAGTGGCTGGTCCGCGCGACGGGCAAGGCGACGGGCCTGTCCACCGCCTCGCTGCGCTACTTCAACGTGGCGGGCGCGGCCACCCCCGAGCTCGCCGACACCGGGGTCTTCAACCTGATCCCGATGGTCTTCGAGAAGCTCACCGAGGGCGCGCCGCCGCGCATCTTCGGCGACGACTACGCCACGCCGGACGGCACCTGCGTGCGCGACTACATCCACGTGGTCGACCTGGCCGAGGCGCACGTCGCCGTCGCCCGCGCCCTGAGCTCCGCCCCCGGCAGGGACCTGACCCTGAACATCGGCCGCGGCGAGGGCGTGTCGGTGCGCGAGATGATCGACCGCATCAACGCGGTCACCGGCTACGACCGCCCCCCGACGGTCACCCCGCGCCGCCCCGGCGACCCCGCGCGTGTCGTCGCCTCGGCGGAGCGCATCGCCACGGAACTGGGCTGGCAGGCCAAGTACGACGTCCAGGACATGATCACCTCGGCCTGGGAGGGCTGGGTCCACCACCACCCCGAGGCGGCGCGCGACTAGAGGGTGTTGTTCGGATCAGACCGGCCATGACGGACGGCGCCTGCCGGCCGGCCCGAGCGTGGCGGAGCCGGCGATCGACGACAACGCCGCTGGGGTGCCCCCCTCTGGAGGAGGGCGTACCAGGGTCCGCGACGCCGGGATGATCCGAACGGCACCCCTGGCGCACGGGCACGACTGCCTGGCTAGTCTGCCCGCATGACCGCCGGTTCCCGCCCCGCACGTCTCGTCGAGCGTGGCCTCGGCGCCGTACTCGGGTCCGCCGTGGGTGACGCCCTCGGAGCGCCCTTCGAGTTCGGCCCCGAGGGCGCGTTCTCCGCCCGCTTCCCCCACCCGGGAGGGGGCGGCGAGATGTGCGGGGGCGGCGGCTGGGACCCGGGCGAGGCCACGGACGACACCCAGCTGGCGGTCCTGACCGCCGAGTCGCTGCTGGAGCGCGGCCGGCTGGACCTGCCGGACGTCTTCGCCCGCTTCCGGCGCTGGGCGGCCGCCGGCCCGAAGGACATCGGTCTCCAGACGGAGGCCGTCCTGACCGGCGGCGACCCGTGGGACACGGCCGCCGCGCGCCATTTCCAGATCAGCCAACGGGCCGCCGGCAACGGCGCGTTGATGCGGGCGGCCCCCTCCGCGGTCCGCTTCGCCCGGCACGGCCGCGAGGCGACGATGACCGCCGCGCGCCGCCTCTCCGCCCTCACGCACGGGGATCCGGCGGCCTGGGAGGGCACGGCGGCCCTGCACGAGCTGGTCCGGGTGGCCCTGACCGGAGCGGACCCGCTCACGGCCGTACCGGACACCCTGGGCGCCCTCCACCCCGCCCACCGTGAGCGCTACGCCGTGGTCCTCGCCCCCGACTGGCACCCGGACCGGGCCACGGAATTCAACGGCGCCGTCTGGCCGTGCTTGGGCTCGGCGGTCTGGGCCCTGCGGACCACGGGCTCGTACGAGGAGGCGGTCCGCGCGGCGATCGACCTCGGCGGTGACACCGACACGGTGGCGGCGGTCACCGGAGCGCTGGCCGGAGCGGTGTACGGCCCGAGCGCGATCCCGGCCCGCTGGACCGAACCCCTGCACGTACCGCTGCCGGGTTTCGGCGAGCGCGTGCTGCGGGCCGGGGACCTGACGGAACTGGCCCGCGGGCTCCTCGCCCCGTGCGCCCTGTAGCCCACGCGGCCCCCGCGCCGCGCGCCTACAGGGCCTTCAGCGCTCCCGCCGTGGCCCGCGCCAGGTTCTCCAGGTAGCCCTTCGGCGGCTTCGGGGACCTGATCACCACCGCGCGCCAGTACAGGGGGCCCGAGATCAGGTCCAGCGCGAGGTCGGGGTCGATGCCGGCCCTGACCTCGCCGCGCGCCTCCGCCGCCGCGAGGATCTTGCTGGCCACGCCCTCCTGGCCGTCCCGCAGGGCCTTCTGGAAGGCCTCGGCGATGTCGGGGTTGCGGGCCGCCTCGGCCTGGAGGTCGGGGATGATCTGCGAGGCCACCGGGTGGCGCAGGGCGCGGGACGTGACCTCGTACAGGAGGCGGAGGTCCCCCTCCAGGGCGCCCGTGTCCGGGGCCGGGAGGCCCAGGACCGCCATCGCCGAGACCACGTCGAGCACCAGGTGCAGCTTGGAACGCCACCGGCGGTACACCGCGGTCTTGCCGACGCCCGCCCGGCGCGCGATGCCCTCGATGGACATGCGGGCGTAGCCCACCGCCGCGAGCTCCTCGAAGACCGCGGCCCGGATGGCCTCGGTCACGTCCTCCCGGAGCACGGCGGCCCCGGCAGGAGTCCTACGGCGTGCACGCTTCGGGAGCTCGTCGGCGTTCGTCGTCATGACTCACAGCATAGATGCGCGACGACGATACGGTTGCGTTCCGACGTTGATTGGCTCTACTCTCGCGTTGCGACGATACGGTCCCGTCCCGACGTAAGAGAACGTGAAGAGAAGCGTAAGGAAACGTCGGACGACCGACCCCGACGCGCCCCGGCGGCCAGCCGGACGCGCACCCCCCTCCCCCGAGCGAAAGCAGCGGATGTGAGCCAGGTCCTCGACACACCGCCCCCCACCCAGGTCCCGGAAGACGATCTCTCGGCGCTCGCCGCCCGGCACGGCCTGACGGTCAGCGGCGCCCGCCCGACCCTGCCTGCGTACATCCGCCAGCTGTGGGACCGGCGCCACTTCATCACCGCCTTCGCCACCGCCAAGCTCACCGCGCAGTACAGCGAGGCGAAGCTCGGCCAGGTCTGGCAGGTCATGACCCCGCTGCTGAACGCCGCGGTCTACTACTTCATCTTCGGCGTGCTGCTCGGCTCGAAGAAGGGCGTGCCGGACTACATCCCGTTCCTGGTCACCGGCGTGTTCGTGTGGACGTTCACACAGAGCTCGATCCAGGTCGGCACCCGGGCGATCTCCGGCAACCTCGGCCTGGTGCGCGCCCTGCACTTCCCGCGCGCCGCCCTGCCGATCTCCTTCTGCATCCAGCAGCTCCAGCAGCTGCTGTTCTCGATGGCCGCGCTGGTCGTCATCCTGCTCTGCTTCGGCCTGCCGGTCTCCCTGTCCTGGCTGCTGGTGATCCCCGCGCTGGCCCTCCAGTTCCTGTTCAACGCGGGCATGTCGCTGATCATGGCGCGGATGGGCGCCAAGACCCCCGACATCGCCCAGCTGATGCCGTTCATCCTGCGCACCTGGATGTACATGTCCGGCGTGATGTGGAGCATCAGCAAGCTCACCAAGAGCGACCACCTGCCCCACATCGTCACGGTCCTGCTGGAGAGCAACCCGGCCGCGGTCTACATCGACCTCATGCGCTACGCGCTGATCGCCAGCTTCCACGCCAAGCAGCTGCCCCCGCACGTGTGGCCGCTCGCCGTCGGCTGGGCCCTGGTCGCCGGTGTCGGCGGCTTCATCTACTTCTGGAAGGCAGAGGAGCAGTACGGCCGTGGCTGAGCAGACTCCCGAGAACCCCGAACTCCCCGACGACGAGGCCGAGACCCCCGAGGCGCGCGAGATGCGCGAGCGCTACGAGCGCCTCGCGAAGGCCAAGACGGTCCCCACGATCGTCGTCGACAACGTCGACATCGTCTACCGCGTCCACGGCACCGGCTCCGGCCGCGGCTCCGCCACCGCCGCCCTCAACCGCATCATGCGCCGCAAGCAGGCCGAGAAGGCTGCGGGCGTGCGCACGGTGCACGCCGTGAAGAAGGTCTCGTTCGTCGCCTACAAGGGCGAGGCGGTCGGCCTGATCGGCACCAACGGCTCCGGCAAGTCGACCCTGCTCAAGGCGATCGCCGGCGTGCTTCCGGTGGAGAACGGCCACATCTACACCAACGGCCAGCCCTCGCTGCTCGGCGTCAACGCCGCCCTGATGAACGACCTCACCGGCGAGCGCAACGTCTGGCTCGGCGGCCTCGCCATGGGCATGTCCCGCGAAGAGGTCAGGGATCGATATCAAGACATCGTCGACTTCTCCGGGATCAACGAAAAGGGTGACTTCATCACTCTTCCGATGCGCACCTACTCCTCCGGTATGGCCGCACGTCTGCGCTTTTCCATCGCCGCTGCCAAGGACCACGACGTCCTGCTGATCGACGAGGCCCTCGCCACCGGTGACCGCAGGTTCCAGATGCGCTCCGAGGACCGGATCCGCGAGCTGCGCGAGAAGGCGGGCACGGTGTTCCTGGTCAGCCACAACAACAAGTCCATCCGCGACACCTGCGAGCGGACCATCTGGCTGGAACGCGGTGAGCTGCGTATGGACGGCCCGACCGAGGAGGTTATGAAGGAGTACGAGGCCTTCAGCGGCGAGAAGGGCGCGAAGAAGAAGGCGGCCTGACCGCCCGGGTAAGCGGCCCGCAAGGGACCGAGTAAGCAGATCACAAGAACGACAGTAAGAAGGTGGCTGGAAAGTTACGCCGGAAGAAACCCCAGGCCGCGGAAGTTCGTCTTCCACTCTGGGCCCCTCATCCGGCCGCCCTCTTACTCCATCCCGGTTATCCTTTTCATACGCTTAGTGACAGTATGTTATGAAGGGTGGCCAGAACCGACGATCTAAGGAGTCCACTGCGATGCCCCAACTCAGCGTCATCGTCTACGGACCGAACGCACAGGGGCACCTGACAGAGCTGCTGGACTCCGTGGAAGCCCACCCCCTCCTCGACGCCGAGATCATCGTCGCCGCGGTCGGCGACTGGGCCCGGGAGACGGCCGAGGGCCACGCCCCCGAGACGATCGTCGTACCCCTTCCGGAAGGCACCGGGGACGCCGCCGCCCGCGCGGCCGGCGCCGCCCGCGCCTCCGGCCGCTGGCTGCACTTCGTGCACGCCAAGGACGGCCTGCCGGCCGGTGCGCCGCGCCAGCTCGCCGAGCGCACCGCCGAACTCGACGCCGAGCCCGGCGCCCCGGTGGACGTACTCCTCTTCGACCACGTCGTCACCACCTGGCAGACCGCCGCCCGGGCCTCCCGCGACGGCCGTCTGCTCGCCGCCGTCGGCCGTGAGGGCCTCCCCCTGAACGAGGCCGCGGACCTGCTGCGCCTCACCCCGATCCTCGGCAACCGCGCGCTGCGCGCCGACTTCTGGCGCGCGCACGAGGAGCAGCTCACCTCCGGCGACGAGCCGCAGGCCGCCCACGCGACCCTGCTGCACGCCGGCCGCGTCGCCTGCCTGAACCAGGCGGCGTACGAGAACCGCGAGCTGCGCCCCGAGAGCCTGCCGCCCCTCGACCCCGAGGACCGCTTCGCGCTCATCGACCGCTACGAGTCGCTGCTCCCGCTCGCCAGGGACCGCCGCGCCACCCGCGCGGTGCTGTACGACCTGATGATGCGCGACCTGGTGCGCACCTTCGCCGGCGAGAACCTCCCCGACGCGGTCGCGCGCGAGTTCTTCCGCCGCGCCTCCCTCGTCGCCGTCCGCTGGCGGCCCGAGAACCACGAGCGCCCGGCAGGCGTGGAGGGCGTGCGGCACGCACTGCTGGAGGAGGGCGCGTACACCAAGTACCGCGCGTTCCAGGCCGCCAACCGCACCCGGCGCGCCGCCAAGAAGGCCGTCAAGAGCCGGAAGAAGGAGCTGGGCGCCAAGCTGCGCGACCAGCAGTACCAGCGCGCGCTGAGCCGCCCGGTCAACCCGCACCTGGCCGTGTTCGCCGCCTACTGGGAGCGCGGTGTGGCCTGCAACCCGGCCGCGATCGCCGCCAAGATGGCCGAACTGACCCCGCACATCCACCCGGTGTGGGTGGTGTCGAAGAGCAACGAGGCCCTGCTGCCGCCCGGCACCGACTACGTCATCCCCGGCACCCGCCGCTACTGGGAGACCATGGCGACCGCCAAGTACCTGGTGAACAACGTCAACTTCCCCAACGCGGTCGTCAAGCGCCCGGACGCGATCCATCTCCAGACCCACCACGGCACCCCGCTCAAGCGCATGGGCCTGGACCAGATGGAGCACCCGGCGGCCGCCAAGGGCCTGGACTTCGACGCCCTGCTGGGCCGTATCGACAAGTGGGACTACAGCGTCAGCGCCAACAGCCACTCCACCCGCATGTGGGAGCGCGCCTACCCGGCCCGCTTCACCTCGCTGGACTACGGCTACCCGCGCAACGACGTCTTCTACACGGCCACCGCCGACGACGTCCGCGCCGCCCGCCGCCGCCTCGGCATCGCCCCCGGCAAGAAGGCCGTGCTGTACGCCCCGACCCACCGCGACTACGAGGCCGGCTTCACCCCGCGCCTGGACCTCGCGGAGCTCGCCGACCGGCTCGGCGAGGACACGGTCCTGCTGGTGCGCGCCCACTACTTCTACGGCGGCGCCGCCTCCCCGCTCACCGGCCTGCGCCGCTCCGGCCGGATCATCGACGTCTCCTCCTACGACCCCGTCGAGGAGCTGTGCCTGGCCGCCGACGCGCTGGTCACGGACTACTCGTCGATCATGTTCGACTACGCCAACCTGGACCGCCCGATCGTCGTCTACGCCGACGACTGGGAGACCTACCGCACCACCCGCGGCGTCTACTTCGACCTGATGGAAGACCACCCCGGCCAGGTCGCGCGCACCCAGGAGGAGCTGACGGAGATCTTCGTCTCCGGCGCCTGGCGCGACGAGAGTGCGGCGAAGGCACGGGCCGCGTTCCGCCGCCGCTTCTGCGAGTACGACGACGGCCGCGCCGCCGAACGGGTCGTACGCCGGGTGTTCCTCGGCGAGCCGGAGGACTCCCTGCCCCCGGTGCTCCCGATCGAGGACCGCACCCCCGCCCCGACCCCCGAGGAGGCCTCGGCATGACGACCACGACCACGACCCCTGACGTCACGGTCACGGTCATCGTCTTCAACGACGCGGAGCGCCTGCCCCGAGCCGTGGAGTCGCTGCGCGCACAGACGCACGCGAACATCGAGATCATCATCAGCGACGACCACTCCACCGACGACACGCCCACCGTGGCGCGCCGGCTGGAGGCGCAGGACGAGCGCGTGCGCTACCTCCGGCTGCCGGAGAACAGCGGCGGATGCAGCGCCCCGCGCAACCGGGCCATCGACATCGCCCGGGCGCCGTATCTGATGTTCCTCGACAGTGACGACGAACTCCCGCCCCGCGCGGTCGAGTTGCTGCTCGCCGCACACCGCGAGCGCGAGGTCGACTTCACCATGGGCGCGGTCCGCCGCGTGCGGGTGGACAACGGCAGGCGCTCGACGTGGATGCCGCACCTGGTGACCGAGAGGCGCACGGTCGAGGGCATCGAGAAGGACCCGCGCCTGCTGTTCGAGCACCTGTCGACGAGCAAGATGTACGCGCGCTCCTTCCTCGACCGGCACGACCTGCGCTTCCCCGAGGGCATCCACTACGAGGACCAGCTGTTCTCGGCCCAGGCCTACTGCCTGGCGACGGCGTTCACGATCATCCCGGACCCGGTGTACGTCTGGTACATCGACCCGTTCGCGGCGGCCGCCTCGGCATCCATCTCCAACCAGCGCCACAAGGTCCAGAACGTGGCGGACCGGGTCAACGTCCAGCGCATGATCGACGACTTCCTGGTCGAGAGCGGGCACGCCGGGCTGCGCGAGGACAAGGACTTCAAGTTCCTCAAGCACGACTTCCGCATGTACGCGGGCGACCTGCCCTACCGCGACGAGGAGTGGATGCGCGCCTTCGCCGAGATCATGAACCCGTACCTGGACACGCTGGCCGACGGCGCCTACGCCCGGCTGCCGCGTCCGGAGCGGGTGGTGCTGGGGCTGCTGCGGGACGGCCGCCTGGCCGACGCCCGGCTCGCGGCCCGCGGTCTCGGCGACAAGGTGGCTCCGCGCCAGGTCACGGCCGACGCGTCGGGCGTGCCGTACTGGGGCGGCGAGGTTCCCTCCACCGACCGCGCCCGCCGCGAACTGGACCTGTCCGACCTGGAGTTGGACACGCGCCCGTTCCCGAGCGCGCAGTTCCGTCACGAGATCACGGAGCTGAAGCGGGAGCGCGGGGCCGCCCTGACGCTCGCGATCCGCACGTACGACCCGGGCCTGCGCCTGCCGGTGGGCCCGCAGCGCGCGAGCCTCCTGCTGTCCCCCGGCAACAAGCGGATGACGGTCCCCTTCCGTCTCGACCCGATCAGCCCCGGCCTCTTCGAGGGCACGGTGCGCCTGGACCTGGCGGCGGCTCCCGTCCCGCTCCAGGGCTTCGAGGGCCTGCGGCACCCCCAGATCCGGCTCCAGCAGCAGGGGCTCGCCCACTCGGGCGTCCTGCTGGCCCCGCTGGACTTCCCGGCGGTCACGGCGCGCATCGAGTACCGCTCGGGCGCGACCCCGCACGACGTCACGATCGAGCCGGAGGGCCGCAACCCCGGCCGCCTCCAGATCCGCTGGCGTCCGGTGGGCATGACGGCCAAGGTGATCCGCCCGGTCATCAGGAAGGTGGCGCGGCCCAAGATCCGTAAGGCGGCGAAGCTGCTGTCCAGCGTGCTGCGGTGACGTCCTGGCAGCGTTGTGCCGAAGGGGCGCGGGGAACTTCCCCGCGCCCCTTCCGGCGTCACACCACCCTGTACAGGACCTGGTCCCCCGGACCCGTCGTCACCCTCTTCAGCCCCGGGCCCGCCAGGCTCTTCGACCCGACGACCCACCGCACCTCGTACTTCCGCAGGATCGCCTGCCGTCCGGCGGCGGACGTGTCCGTGGCGAAGTAGTGCGACACCGCCGCGTCCCGCTGCTTCTCGTCCGGCAGGAAGAAGTCGGGGTAGCCGGGCGTCACGGTGTACGGCCCGTACGCGGGGATCTGCCGCGCCGGGAACGTCTGCGCCATCACCACGTCGCCGTACTTCACCCACGGCGTGATCCAGTGGTAGCCCACCCACGGCGTGTGGTACTTGTCCGCGACCGGCGCCGGCAGCGCGCTCTTGGGGACCACATAGCCGAGCGTGCCGGCCTGCGTCCACGCCCCCACGGCCAGTACGGCGCCGAGCACGCACGCCCAGCCGGTCCTCTCCCACGCGCGCCGCCCCGCCGTCACGGCCTCCAGCGCGGCCGCGAGCTGGGCCGGGATCAGCGCGGCGGGCAGCGCACGGCCCCAGGAGTAGTGGCCGGTCAGCCCGCCCGCGGCGAACATCAGCGCGCCCAGGACGAAGAACAGGACCAGCGGGTCCCAGCGGTCGCGCCGCAGGCGCAGGACGAGGGCCGCCACACCCAGCAGGACGAAGCCGAAGTGCCCGGCCAGGTGCTCGTAGAGCGGCTTGTGGATGGCCTCCAGGTCCGCGCCCGCCGAGAAGAGGGAGAAGAAGTCGTAGTACGGCCACAGGCCCAGCAGCAGCATCCCGAGCGCCAGCGCGGCGGCCAGCCGCAGCAGCACCTGGCGGGAGGGCCGGGCCGCGATCACCATGGCCAGCGCGCCCAGGGACGAGACGACTCCGGTGAACTGGTGGCTGAGCAGGATCACGGCCCAGAGCAGGCCCAGCACCGCCCAGCGCGCCCATGTCACCGGCTCGCCCGCACGCAGCGCGCGCGTCAGCCACGCCCAGAAGTGGAAGGTGAGGCCGATCGCGAACACGCTCGGGTACGACACCGTCAGCGCCAGCGAGTTCAGGCCCACGAAGCCGGACCAGTTGAACAGCTCCGGGCCCCACAGCAGGACCAGGCTCAGCAGGGCGAGGGCGGGCGCGGCGCGGTGGGCGCTGAGGGTGCGGACGTACCGCCACACGCCCGTGACCAGCAGGCCGAGGCCGACGACCGCGGCGATGCGCAGGACGACGAACACCGACAGGCCGGTCACCTTGGCGACCAGGCCCAGCACCAGCATCCACGGCGAGTAGTACGGGCTCGGCGTGTCCGCGTCGACCAGCGGGTTGCCCGGATGCAGCAGGTTGTGGCGCAGGCGCTCGATGGTGGCCGCGTGCATGCCGAGGTCGCCCGCCCAGGGCAGACGGACGATCACGAGGAGCAGCAGCACCACGACGAGCACGGCGACGGCCTGGGGCAGTGCCCTGCCGGCCCGCGCGGTGGGGTTCAGCGGCGACTCCGTGCGGCTCACGGGCTCGGTGTCAGACGGTGCGGCGTGCATCCTGCTGACCCTAGCCGAGGTTTCTTAAGGGTCGGCAAGAAGCGAGACGCCCCGGGCCGCTGGGTGCCCGGGGCGTCGTCGGCGCCTTCCTTACGTGCGGACCTTACGAATGCGTGCGCAGCAGCGTCCGCATCGTGCGCATCGCCACCGACAGGTTGGCGAGGTCGAAGGAGTCCGAGCTGCGGATCTCCTCCAGGGTGGTGCGCGCCCGGCCCAGGATCGCGGAGTTCTTCTGCTCCCAGGCCTCGAACCGCTGCACCGGCGTCGAGGTGCCGTTGCCGGCCGCGAGCACGTCCCCGGTGAGCGCCGCGTGGGCCGCGTACAGGTCCTCGCGGATGGAGGCGCGGGCCATGGACTGCCAGCGGTCGTTGCGGGGCAGGTCGCTGATGCGGTCCATCAGCTGGGTGATGTTCAGCCGGTCGGCGAGGTCGTAGTAGACCTCGGCGACGTCGAGCGGCTCCTTGCCCGTGCGGTCGGCCACCGAGACGATGTCCAGCGTCGGGAAGGCCGAGGAGAAACCGGCCACGCGGGTGGCGAGCTCGTCCGGGACGCCGACCGCGGACAGCTCGTCGTACACGTGCTGGTACCACTCCAGGTCGGCGCCGCGCAGCAGCTTCGGCAGCTCCTGCCAGACCCGCTCGACCCGCTCGGCGAAGAACTCGACCGTCTCGGCGAGCTGGAGCGGCTGCGGCCGGTTGTTGAGCAGCCAGCGCGTGCCGCGCTCGACGAGCCGGCGCGAGTGCAGCCGGATGCGGGTCTGGACGTCGGCGTCGACCCTGTTGTCCAGGGCCTCGACCGCGTCCCACACCGGAGCCGAGGAGAAGATGGTGCGGGCCGCGGTCTGCGCCCGGACGATCTCCTCCAGGGAGGCGCCGGTCTCCTCGCGCAGCCGGTGCAGATACGTGGTGCCGCCCGTGTTGACCGTGTCGTTGACCAGCACGGTCGTGGTGATCTCGCGGCGCAGCGGGTGGTTGTCGATCGCCTCGGCGAACCGCTCGCGCAGCGCCGTCGGGAAGTAGGCGTGCAGCAGGCCGCGCAGGTACGGGTCGTCCGGCAGCGAGGTGTGCAGCAGCTCCTCGGCGACCGTGATCTTCGTGTACGCGAGGACGACGGCCGTCTCCGGGCTGGTCAGGCCCTGGGCCTGGCCGAGGCGCTCGCGGATCTGGCGGTCGGTCGGCAGGAACTCCAGCGCCCGGTCCAGGTGCCCCTCGCGCACCAGGTGGCGGATGAACCGCTGCTGGGCGTGGAGCATGGCGTTGGCCTGCGAGAGGGCGTTGGCCAGGGCGGTGTTCTGCGCGTAGTTGTTGCGCAGCACCAGGGCGCCGACCTCGTCGGTCATCTCGGCGAGGAGCTTGTTGCGCTGCTTGACGGTCATGTCACCGTCCGCGACCAGGCCGTTCAGCAGGATCTTGATGTTCACCTCGTGGTCGGAGGTGTCCACACCCGCGCTGTTGTCGATCGCGTCGGTGTTGATCTTGCCGCCGTGCCGGGCGAACTCGATCCGGCCGAGCTGGGTCAGACCCAGGTTGCCGCCCTCGCCGACGACCTTGACGCGCAGGTCCGCGCCGTCGACGCGGATGGCGTCGTTGGCCTTGTCGCCGACGTCGGCGTTGGACTCGGCCGACGACTTCACGTACGTGCCGATGCCGCCGTTCCACAGCAGGTCCACCGGCGCGTGCAGGATCGCCTTCATCAGGTCGGCCGGGGTCATCTTGGTGACCTTGTCCTCGATGCCGAGGGCCTCGCGGACGTGGGCGTTGACCGGGATCGACTTGGCGCTGCGCGGGAAGATCCCGCCGCCCGCCGACAGCAGCTCGGTGTTGTAGTCCGCCCAGGAGGAGCGGGGCAGCTCGAACAGGCGGCGGCGCTCGGCGTACGAGGTCTCCGCGTCCGGGGTCGGGTCGATGAAGATGTGCCGGTGGTCGAAGGCGGCGACCAGCCGGATGTGCTCGGAGAGCAGCATGCCGTTGCCGAACACGTCACCGGACATGTCACCGATGCCGACGACCGTGAAGTCCTCGGTCTGCGTGTCCACGCCCAGTTCGCGGAAGTGCCGCTTGACGGACTCCCAGGCGCCGCGCGCGGTGATGCCCATGCCCTTGTGGTCGTAGCCCGCGCTGCCGCCGGAGGCGAAGGCGTCGCCCAGCCAGAAGTTGTACTTCTCGGCGACCCCGTTGGCGATGTCCGAGAACGTCGCGGTGCCCTTGTCGGCGGCGACCACCAGGTAGGTGTCGTCGCCGTCGTGCCGTACCACGTCCTGCGGGGGCACGACCTCGCCGGCGACCATGTTGTCGGTGATGTCGAGCAGCGCCGAGATGAACGTCTTGTAGCTGGCGACGCCCTCGGCCAGCCACGCGTCACGGTCCTTGGCCGGATCCGGCAGCTGCTTGGCGACGAAGCCGCCCTTGGCGCCGACCGGCACGATGACGGTGTTCTTCACCATCTGCGCCTTGACCAGGCCGAGGATCTCCGTGCGGAAGTCCTCACGCCGGTCGGACCAGCGCAGACCGCCGCGCGCGACCTTGCCGAAGCGCAGGTGCACGCCCTCGACGCGCGGCGAGTACACCCAGATCTCGAACGCCGGGCGCGGCGCGGGCAGGTCCGGGATGGCCTGCGGGTCGAACTTCATGGAGACGTAGTCGTGCGGCGTGCCGTCGCCCTTCTCCTGGAAGAAGTTCGTGCGCAGCGTCGCCTTGATGACGGTGAGGAAGGACCGCAGGATCCGGTCCTCGTCCAGGCTCGCCACCTGGTCCAGGGCCGCGTCCAGCTCCTCCAGCAGCGCGTCGGTGATCTCCAGGCCGGCCTTCTGCCGGTCCGGCGACATCCGCGCCTCGAACAGCGAGACGAGCAGCCGGGTGGTGTGGACGTTGTTGCGGAGGGTGTCCTCCATGTAGTCCTGCGAGAAGGTCGAACCGGCCTGGCGCAGGTACTTGGCGTAGGCGCGCAGGACCATCGCCTGCCGCCAGGACAGCCCGGCGCCCAGCACGAGCGCGTTGAAGCCGTCGTTCTCGGCCTTGCCGGTCCAGGTGGCGGCGAAGGCCTCCTGGAAACGGTCACGGGCGTCGTCGCCGAGGTCCCCGCCGCCCGCCGCCTGGGGCACGCGCAGACCGAAGTCGTAGATCCAGGCGGTCGTACGGTCCGAGCAGCGCAGCTCGTACGGCCGCTCGTCGGTGACCTCGACGCCGAGGCGGCTGAGCACCGGCAGCACCTGCGAGAGGGAGACCGAGCCGCCCTTCTGGTAGATCTTGAACCTGCGCTCCTCGGGACCCGCGCCCACCGGCTCGTACAGGCTCAGGCTGAAGGTCTTTTCCCCGCCGAGCTGCTCCAGGTGGACCAGGTCGGCGACCGCGGCACGCGGCGTGTGGTCGGCCTTGTAGCCCTCGGGGAAGGCGGTGCCGTAGCGGCGCAGCACCTCGGCCGCGTGCTCCTCGCCGCACTCGGCGGTCAGCGCCTCGGCGAACGCGTCGGCCCAGGAACGGGCGGCCTCGACGAGACGGGCCTCGATGCGGTCGCGGTCGGCGTCCGACAGCTCGGGCAGCACGGTGCCCGGCGGGACGCGGACGACGAAGTGCAGCCGGGACAGGATCGATTCGGTGTTCCAGGCGGTGAAGTCGACGCTGATGCCGCCGAGCTCCTCCTTCAGGATGTCGATGATCCGCAGCCGGACACCCGTGGTGTAGCGGTCGCGCGGGAGGTAGACGAGGGCCGAGTAGTAGCGCCCGTACTCGTCCTGGCGCAGGTACAGCCGCAGCCGGCGGCGCTCCTGGAGGTAGAGCACGGAGGTGACGATGGACTGGAGCTCGGCGACGGGCGTCTGGAACAGCTCGTCGCGCGGGTAGGTCTCCAGGATCTGGAGCAGGTCACGGCCGTCGTGGCTGTTCGGCGAGAACCCGGCGCGGTGCAGCACCTCGTCGACCTTGCGGCGGACGACGGGGACCCGGCGCACGGAGTCGGTGTACGCGGCGGACGAGAAGAGTCCGAGGAAGCGCCGCTCGCCGACGACGTTGCCGTCCGCGTCGAACTTCTTGACCCCGACGTAGTCCAGGTACGACGGACGGTGCACGGTGGCCCGGCTGTTCGCCTTGGTCAGGACGAGGAGCTTGTGCTCGCGGGCCTTGGCGCGGGCGTCGGCCGACAGCCGCTCGAAGGACGGGCTGACCGGGTGCTGGTCGTCCTCGGCGTGCTGCGGGTCGGAGCGCAGGACGCCGAGACCGGTGCCGGGCACGGCGGCGAGCGTGTCGTCGTCGCGCAGCTCGTACTCGCGGTAGCCGAGGAAGGTGAAGTGCTCGTCGGACAGCCAGCGCAGCAGCTCGCGCGCCTCCTCGACCTCGGCCTTGGCCAGGTCGCCGGGGGCGGGGTCGGCGGGCAGCTCGTCGGCGATCCGGATCGCCGTGGCGCGCATCTTCTCCCAGTCCTCGACGGCCTCGCGGACGTCGGACAGGACGCGCAGCAGATCGGCGGAGATCTGCTTCAGGTCGGCGCGGTCCGTCTCCCGGTCGATCTCGACGTGGATCCAGGACTCGAAGTGCGCGTCGTGCGGGAGGTCGCCGCCGGGCGAGGCCGGCAGGACCTCGAGCAGCTTGCCGGTCAGATCACGCCGGACGACGAACTGCGGATGGACGACGACGTGGATGCCGCGTCCCTGCCGGGTCAGCTCATTGGTGACCGAGTCGACCAGGAAGGGCATGTCGTCGGTGACGACCTCGACCACGGTGTGGCTGCAGGTCCACCCGTTCTCCTCCACGGTCGGGGTGTGGACCCGCACGTTCGCCGTGCCCTGGGGGCGGGTCTCGGCGAGACGGTAGTGGGAGACCGCGGCACCGAAGACGTCGACCGGGTCGCGGTCGGCGAGGTCTTCCGGGGCGGTGTGCAGGTAGTACCGCTGGAGGAACGCGAGCACGGACTCGCTGTCCGGGGTGTCCGGGGAGCCCTCGCCCGCGGTCCCGGTCGGTAGGTGTCCCCCGACCGGGCTGTTCTCAGCTACCCGGGCGGCCCTTCCGAGCAGCTCGGCCTTGGCTTCGTCCAGCTTGGTCTGCATTGTCCTCTGACTCCTGTCGCGCGCCGTTGCGTGACGTAGAAGGAAGTACGGTCTCTTTCCCTCCGGCTCGCCGCCACAGCCCGGGGTGTCCGGACCACTCAGACGCTATGCCGCGAGGTGAGATGAGCGGGGGGAATTCGGCCATTGTCGTCACACCCGTCGGGTGTGACGCTGCTCTCGGCACGGCCGTGTCCGGGGTTGCCCGCGGCGTCCCGGGAGCCTCTGCGGCCCCGCCCCGCCCGCGAAGACCAGCGACCGCCGCCCGGCCACGGAGGTGTTCCGTGCAACCCGGGCGCAGGGCAGGGACACGATCGTCCCCGCGAACTATCGCGCTGATCACGCCACAAGGCTATCGCTCCTCACCCCGGGCCCGTCATGAGCCGTATGTGTACAAAACAGGGGGTCGAAGTTTGACGTTCTGCACAGCGGCGGGACGGGCCCGGGTGACGTATCCGGCCGGGGCCACGGGTAGCCGGCAGGCCCGTCCGGGTAGGTGTCAGTGTCAGGTCGCGCCGCGAGATCCCCGACCTCACCCTGAGAGCACACCCTGCCTGCCCGGAGGAGCCCACATGCCCGCGAAGATCCTGCTCGTCACCGGCGACGCGGCGGAGTCCCTGGAAGTCCTCTACCCCTATCAGCGCCTGCTGGAGGAAGGCTACGAGGTCCATGTCGCCGCTCCCTCCCGCAAGACCCTGCGCTTCGTCGTCCACGACTTCGAACCCGGCTACGACACCTACACGGAGAAGCCCGGCTACACCTGGCCCGCCGACCTGGCCTTCGCCGACGTCGATCCCGGCGAGTACGTGGCCCTCGTCATCCCCGGCGGGCGTGCCCCGGAGTACCTGCGCAACGACCCGGAGCTGCGCAAGATCCTGAAGGCGTTCTTCGACGCCGACAAGCCCGTCGCCCAGATCTGCCACGGCCCGCTGCTCACCGCGGCGATCGACACCCTGCGCGGCCGCAGGGTCACCGCGTACCCCGCCCTGGAACCGGACATGCAGGCGGCCGGCGCGGGCTTCCAGGACACCGAGGCGGTCGTCGACGGCACGCTGGTCTCCTCCCGCGCCTGGCCGGACCACCCGGCCTGGATGCGCGAGTTCCTGAAGGTCCTGCGGGCCACGGCACCGGCGGGCTGAGCCGCGCGAGGACGAGCGGGGAGCGCGTGCGGGCGGGCGGAGCAGCGGGGCGGGGGCGGGCGCTGCTCCCGGACCGCCGCAGCGGTGCCGGTCCCCGGCTACGCCGCTATTCGCCGGGCTTCCTGCACCGCCTCCGCCAGTGTGTCCACCACCGGCACGCCCACGGCCTCCAGGCTGTCCCGGCTGTGCGACCCCCCGGTGTACAGCACGGCCCGCGCACCCACCTCGCGCGCCGCGACCGCGTCGTCCGCCGCGTCCCCGATCACCACGGTCCGCGCGGGCGCCACGCCCGTCCCGAGCGCCGCCAGGTGCCGCACCATGTGCGCGGCCTTACTCCCCCCGGACGGCCCCGTACGCCCGTCGACCCGCAGGAACTGCGCCTCGATGCCGAACCCCCGCACGAGCGGTACCAGTTCCTCGTGTCCGTACATGCTCAGCAGGGACTGGCTGTGCCCGGCCGTTCGCCATCCGGCGAGCAGCTCCGCCGCCCCTTCGGTCAGCCCGCACCGGCTCCGCTGCTCCGCGTAGTGCCGATGGAACACCCCGTCCATCAGCTCCCACTCGGCCTCGGTCGGCAGCCGGCCGAGCAGCCGCTCGTAGAACTTCGGCACCGGCACGCAGTACAGCGCCCGGTACTCCTCCATCGTGATCGGCGCGAGCCCCAGCTCCGCAAAGGCCGCGTTCGTCGCCCCGATGATCGCGTCGTTGTCGTGGAACAGCGTGCCGTTCCAGTCCCAGACGATGTGCGCGCTTTTGTGCATCCCCATGCCGAAAACCGTACTCGCCGCCACTGACAATCACCCCGGCCGCATGCTCCGGGCCGACGTCGGGCCGGGCGTCAGGCGCCTTGTGCGACCAGGTTGGGGATCTCCTGGGTGGCGTACCACAGCAGTTCGTGGTCGTCCGCCCCGTCCACGACGGACTGCGCGTCGTCGTCCCCGCCGTCCGCCGCCGCCAGCGCCTGCGCCGCCGCGGCCACGTCCTGCTCCGCGTCGTCGGCGTCGACGTGCACGGCGGCCGCCTTCGCGAGCGGCACGCTCGACGCGACGGTCACCTCGCCCGGCGCGGACGGGTCCGGCCCCCGGTCCTGATCCGCGCTCGCGGCGCCGGCCGGCACGTCCACGGCGACCACGACCCGGCGCCGCGCCGCGCCCGGATCGGCCGCCAGCCGCCGCAGCGAGGCCAGCGCGGCCTGCCCGAGCGCGGCGTACTCCAGCTCCTCGACGTCCTCGGAGACGTACCACTCGCGCAGCGCGGGCGTGACCGCGTACGCGACGAAGGGGCCGCTCCCCAGCTCACCCGTCTTGTGCGCCTCGGCGAGCGCGGGAAGGGTCAGGGGGACGTAGACGCGCATGCTGGCCGCTCTTTCCTGATCAAGGGCTCGAAGGCTTCAGGATACGTGCGCGGGTCCCCTTTCGAGTCCCTGCCCACGCCCGTGAAGCCGTGGACACCGGGCCGCGCATTCACCCGGTGCGCCCCCGGGATTCCGGGGTTCCGGGACCCGCGGGTCCCCCGGATAAGCGAACTTTTCCGCGCCTCCCCGGAGGGCACCGCTGCCCTTGCCACCCGGCTCCGCGCCCCGTACAAGATCCACACCAGCGAGTTACCGACCGGTATCAACCGAGCCCGCCGAACGGGGACCCCATGAACAAGGTCATGAGCCGTACCGTCCAGCCCCGCCCGCGACACCGCCCGCCGACCCGCCACGACACGCGCCGACCCGGCGGCGCCCCGCCCTGCAAGCCCCCGACGAGGAGCGCCCGCGACACACCGACGGCCGCCGGGACGGCCGGCCCGCCCCCCAGGGCCCCGGAGACGGCCCAGCCCCCACAGCGCCCCACCGACGTCTTCGCGGACCGCCTCCTGGCCGTCCTGAGCGGTCAGCGCCCCGTCCACTGGATGCTCCGCCACACCGCCGGCCGCGCCTACGACGACCTGGCCCGCCTCGCCGAACGCAGCCCCCTGCGCACGCACGGCTCCCGTCCCGTCGTCCGCGACATCGGCTACTACGTCCCCTGCGACGGCGCCCTGGAGGTCTTCGCCCGCATCTCCGCCGGCAGCCGGCTCCGCGCCCTGGCCTTCCGTCTGGAACTGGGCCAGGACCTCCGCTGGCGCTGCACGGCGGTGGAAGCCGGGGCCCGCTCCGAGGCAACGCCGTAGCCTCCGCACCACACCGCCGGGGCCGGGCGAGCCCGCCACCGGCACCACGCGCAAAGGGCCGGGCTCCCCCGAGGGAGCCCGGCCCTGGTCAGCCGCTCTACGACCGCGCGCGTGTCACTTCTTGCGGCGCCGTCCACCCTTGGCCTGGCGGCGGCGCTCGGCGCGCGTCAGGCCGTCCGACTCGGACCGCACCGGCTCGTCGTCCTCAAGGTCGCGCTCGACGACGCCGCCCTCGCCGTCCACCGTCGGCGCGGAGAAGTGCAGATCCCGCCGCTGCGGCACGTCCAGACCCTTCGCACGGATCTCGGGACGGGCCCCCGCCTGCGCCGGCACCGTGTCCTGGACGCCCTCGGCGACCGGCTCGGCGGCCTCGACCGGGACCTCCTCGACCTGCTGCTCGACCTGGACCTCCAGGTTGAACAGGTAGCCGACGGACTCCTCCTTGATGCCCTCCATCATCGCGGTGAACATGTCGAAGCCCTCGCGCTGGTACTCGACCAGCGGGTCCTTCTGCGCCATCGCGCGCAGGCCGATGCCCTCCTGGAGGTAGTCCATCTCGTAGAGGTGCTCGCGCCACTTGCGGTCGAGGACCGACAGCACGACGCGGCGCTCCAGCTCCCGCATGATCTCGGAGCCGAGCTGCGTCTCCCGGGACTCGTACTGCTCGTGGATGTCCTCCTTGACGGACTCGGAGATGAACTCGGCCGTCAGACCGGCCCGGTCGCCGGCGGCCTCCTCCAGCTCGTCGATGTCGACCTTCACCGGGTAGAGCTGCTTGAAGGCGCCCCACAGCCGGTCCAGGTCCCAGTCCTCCGGGAAGCCCTCGGCGGTCTCCGCGCCGACGTACGCGTCGATCGTGTCGTCCATGAAGTGCACGACCTGCTCCTGCAGGTCCTCGCCCTCCAGCACGCGGCGGCGCTCGCCGTAGATGACCTCGCGCTGCCGGTTGAGCACCTCGTCGTACTTCAGAACGTTCTTACGGGTCTCGAAGTTCTGCTGCTCGACCTGCGACTGCGCGGACGCGATCGCGCGCGTGACCATCTTGTTCTCGATCGGCACGTCGTCCGGCACGTTCGCCATGGACATCACGCGCTCGACCATCTGGGCCTTGAACAGGCGCATCAGGTCGTCACCGAGGGAGAGGTAGAACCGGGACTCGCCCGGGTCGCCCTGGCGGCCGGAACGGCCGCGCAGCTGGTTGTCGATACGGCGCGACTCGTGCCGCTCGGTGCCGAGGACGTAGAGCCCGCCGAGCTCCTTGACCTCCTCGAACTCGGCCTTGACCGCCTGCTCGGCCTTCTCCAGCGCGGAGGGCAGGGCCGAGGCCCACTCCTCGATGTGCTCCTCGGGGTCGAGGCCGCGCTGGCGCAGCTCCGCCTCGGCGAGGTCGTCGGGGTTGCCGCCGAGCTTGATGTCCGTACCACGGCCGGCCATGTTGGTCGCCACGGTCACCGCGCCCTTGCGGCCGGCCTGCGCGACGATCGACGCCTCGCGCTCGTGCTGCTTGGCGTTGAGCACCTCGTGCTGGATGCCGCGCTTGGAGAGCTGCTGCGAGAGGTACTCCGACTTCTCGACGGAGGTCGTGCCGACGAGAATCGGCTGGCCCTTCTCGTGCTTCTCCGCGATGTCGTCGACGACCGCCTCGAACTTGGCGACCTCGGTGCGGTAGATCAGGTCCGACTGGTCCTTGCGGATCATCGGCTTGTTGGTCGGGATCGGGACCACGCCGAGCTTGTAGATCTGGTGGAACTCGGCGGCCTCGGTCATCGCCGTACCGGTCATGCCGGACAGCTTCGAGTAGAGGCGGAAGAAGTTCTGGAGGGTGATCGTGGCGAGCGTCTGGTTCTCGTCCTTGATGTCCACCCCCTCCTTCGCCTCGATCGCCTGGTGCATGCCCTCGTTGTAGCGGCGGCCGGCGAGGATACGGCCGGTGTGCTCGTCGACGATCATGACCTCGCCGTCGATGACGACGTAGTCCTTGTCCTTCTTGAACAGTTCCTTGGCCTTGATGGCGTTGTTCAAGTAGCCCACCAGCGGGGTGTTCACCGACTCGTAGAGGTTGTCGATGCCCAGCCAGTCCTCGACCTTGCTGACGCCGTTCTCGTGGATGGCGACGGTGCGCTTCTTCTCGTCGACGTCGTAGTCGCCGGTCTCCTCCATGCCCTTGAGAGGGTTGCCGGCCTCGCCCTTCTTCAGGCGCGTGACCAGCTTGGCGAAGTCGCCGTACCACTTGGTGGCCTGGTCGGCCGGGCCGGAGATGATCAGCGGCGTACGGGCCTCGTCGACCAGGATGGAGTCGACCTCGTCGACGATGGCGAAGTTGTGGCCGCGCTGCACCAGCTCGTCCTTCGACCACGCCATGTTGTCGCGCAGGTAGTCGAAGCCGAACTCGTTGTTCGTGCCGTACGTGATGTCGCATTCGTACTGCTCGCGGCGCTGGGCCGGCGTCATGTTGGCGAGGATGCAACCGACGCTCAGGCCCAGGAACTTGTGGACGCGGCCCATCATCTCGGAGTCGCGCTCGGCCAGGTAGTCGTTGACCGTGATCAGGTGGACGCCGTCGCCGGACAGCGCGTTCAGATACGCGGGCAGCGTGCCGACGAGGGTCTTGCCCTCACCGGTCTTCATCTCGGCGACGTAGCCGAGGTGGAGGGCCGCGCCACCCATCATCTGCACGTCGTAGTGCCGCTGGCCGAGCACGCGCTTGGCAGCCTCACGGACGGTGGCGAACGCCTCGGGGAGCAGGTCGTCCAGGCTCTCACCGTCGGCGTACCGCTGCTTGTACTCCTCGGTGAGGGCCCGCAGCTCGGCGTCGGAGAGGTCGACGAAGTCCTCTTCGATGGAGTTGACCTGGTCCGCGATGCGGTGCAGCTTGCGCAGGATCTTGCCTTCGCCTGCACGCATGATCTTCGAGAGGACGGACACGGGGGTTTGTCTCCTTGCCGGTCGGGCCTGGGACGGTCGGTTTCCTTTTACGTACTGAGCAACGGCCATCGTATGCGAGGACCCGGCTGGGCCGGGAGGCCTGGCGGCCCGACGGCTTGCCTCATCCAGGACAACGGACGGGGCACGGGGATAGTGCCGCATCGGAGCGAGGAATTGCGCGAAATGTGATCACGCGCTCACGCATAGCGAAAAACGACGGCCCGCGCGCGGGACGCCCAGCACAATCGGTCGATGGAACCCGTCACTCTCACCACGGACCGCCTGATCCTGCGCGCGGTCGGTCCGCACGACACGCGGGCGGTCTACGAGGCCGCCCAGGACCCCGGCATCCAGCGCTGGACCACCGTCCCGTCCCCTTACCTGCCCGAGCACGCGAGCGGCTTCACCCAGCAGCTGGTCCCCGACGGCTGGGAACAGGGTTCGATGTTCACCTTCGGCGTCTTCCTGCCGGGCGGGGAACTCGCCGGAATGCTCAGTCTCACCATGCGCTCGCTCGGCGTGGCGGAGGTCGGCTTCTGGGCGACGGCGGACCACCGCGGGCGCGGCTACGTGACCGAGGCCACGCTCACGGCCTGCCGGTGGATCTTCACCGAGGTCGGTGTCGACCGGGTCGAATGGCGCGCCGAGATCGGCAACCACCCCTCCCGCGCGGTGGCCGAACGCGCGGGCTTCACCATCGAGGGCACCCTGCGCTCCGCGCTGAACAACAAGGGAGTCCGGCGGGACTGCTGGGTCGGCTCGCTGCTCCCCTCGGACCTGGGTCTGCCCTCCACGACGCCGTACCTGCCGGCCCGCGGCTGACCCGCTCGGGGCGAACGCCCAGGTCAGCACGGATTGTCAGTGGCGGCCTCTAGGGTCCGGGGCATGACGACCCTTCCGCGCCCGACCACCTCCCTCACCGCGGACGACGCCCGCCGCATCGCCCTGCGGGCCCAGGGCTTCCTCGGCGCGCCCGACCGGCGGGCCGGTGTCCGCGGGGTGCTGCGCCACCTCGGCGCGGTCCAGCTCGACACGATCTCGGTCCTGGCGCGCTCCCACGAACTCGTGCCCTACGCCCGACTGGGCGCCGTCGGCCGCACTGCGGTCGAATCGGCCTACTGGCGCGGCACGCACGCCTTCGAGTACTGGTCGCACGCGGCATGCCTCCTCCCGGTCGAGGAGTGGCCGCACTTCGCCTTCCGCCGCCGCGCCTACCGTCATCGCCCGCACTGGAACCACGAGCTGCCCGACGGCGCGTACGACCAGGTCATCAAGCAGCTGCGCGCGGAGGGCCCGCTGACCTCCACGGAGCTGGGCGGCGCGAAGAGGACCAGCGAATGGTGGGACTGGTCGGGCACCAAGATCGCCGTGGAGCGCGCGCTGATGTACGGCGAGGTGGTGTGCGTCCGGCGGCGCGGCTGGAAGCGGGTGTACGACCTCGCCGAGCGGGCCATCCCCGGCACGCTGCTGCACGACGAGCTGGACGACACCGAGTGCCTGCGCCGCCTGGTCCGGCTGGCCGGCGAGTCCCTGGGCGTGGGCACGCGCGCGGACATCGCCGACTACCACCGTCTCAAGGCCGAGCAGGTCGACGCGGTGATCGCAGACTCGGGTCTGGTGCCGGTCGAGGTCGAGGGCTGGGGCAGGCCTGCCTGGGCCGACCCGGCGGCCCTGGCGACCTCGCCGCGCGGCCGGCACCGGACCACGCTGTTGTCGCCGTTCGACTCGCTGATCTGGGAGCGGGCGCGCACGGAGCGGATCTTCGGCTTCACCCATCGCCTGGAGGCGTACGTCCCCAAGCCGAAGCGGGTCCACGGCTATTTCGCGATGCCGGTCCTGGCGGGCGGCCGGCTGATCGGACGGGTGGATCCGGCCCGCGAGGGCCGCACGCTGGTGGCCAGACAGGTCACTGTGGAGGACGCGAAGGCCGTCCCCGCGGTCGCCCAGGCCCTGGTCGAGGCCGCGGGCTGGGTGGACTGCACGGAGGTCCGCGTGGAGCGAGTGACGGCACCAGAACTGCGCGAGCCACTGGTCAGCGAGCTCGCCCGCACCCTCGGCTGACCTCCGCCGGGCCCGCCGCCGTCATGCCCTACCGGATCTCGAGGATCTTCTCCCGCATCGCGTAGACCACCGCTTCCATCCTGGAGTGCAGCTGGAGCTTCTCCAGGATGTTGCGGACGTGGTTCTTCACGGTGTTCTCGGAGATGAACAGCTCTTTCGCGATGTCCCGGTTGTTCATCCCCGTCGCGACGAGCTTGAGGACCTCCAGCTCCCGGTCGGTCAGCCGCGGCGCGGGCACCAGCCGGCGCTCGTCGGTGCGCTGGATCATCGACTTGAACTCGGTGAGGAGCTTGGACGCCATGGACGGGCTGATCTGCGACTGCCCGTCGGCCACCGCGCGAATGGCGGTGGCCACCTCGTCCGTGGAGATCTCCTTGAGGAGGTATCCGGTCGCCCCCGCCTTGATCGCGTCGTAGAGGTCGGCCTCCTCGTCGCTGATCGTCAGCATGATGATCTTGGCGCTGGGGGCGACCTCCTTGATCGAGGTGCAGGCCTCGATCCCACCCCGCTTGGGCATGCGGACGTCCATCAGCACGATGTCGGGCAGCAGGTCGGCGGCCTTCTCCACGGCCTCGGCGCCGTCGCCGGCCTCGCCGATGACCTGGATGTCCTCCTCGGCCGCGAGCACGATCTCCAGGCCCCGCCGGAAGAGGGCGTGGTCGTCCACGACCAGGACCCTGATCGGCTCGTTGCGTGAAGAACCCGCGTCCGGGCCCCTGCCGATGACACCGTCGTCGGCATCTTCGTCCCGCATCGGTCCGAAGGTGTCCGCCATCGTTCCTCCCCCTGAAGGCTGTGGCCTGTTGTCCCGCGCCATCGCCAACCCAAGGCAACGGCCCACCGGTTGGGCCGGTTCGGCCATGATTTCATGCCCGGGCGACGCAGAGGTGACATGCGGGGCGTGAACTGGTCGCACACCGGTGCCCCTGGGGGCGCACACGCGTCGCCAGGGGCACCGTTTCCGCTTCTTCCGGGTGGATCAGCCGCCCAGCGTGCCCCCCGCCGCGGGGGCCTGCGCCTCAGCGACCATCTGGTCCTGGTCGAGATGGATCACACCGTAGTCGTAGGCGTGCCGCCGGTAGACGACGCTCGGTTGCTTCGTCTCGGCGTCGACGAACAAGTAGAAGTCGTGCCCGACCAGCTCCATCTCGTAGAGGGCCTGGTCGAGGGTCATCGGTGAGGCGACGTGGGTCTTCTCGCGGACGATGAGGGGGCCTTCCCCCTTGACCTCCAGCGAGCCGATCTTCTTCGTCGGTACCCCGTCCATGTCCTCCTCGTGGACGGGCAGGCCGTTGCCGTTCAGCGTCGCCGCGCCGGGGACGTGGTCGGGAACCTCGGCCGCCGAGATCCGGCGGGCTCCTCGCCGCGAGAATCGCTTGTCGTGCTGCTTGCGCAGCCGGGCGTCCAGCTTCTCCGCCGCCAGGTCGAGTGCCGCGTACGGGTCGCTGGCCGCCGCTTCCGCCCGGATCACCGGGCCGCGGGAGCGGAGGGTGATCTCCACTCGGTCACAGCGGTCGGCCTGTCGGGGGTTGGGCTCCTTGGACACCTCGACGTCGAGGCTGATCACCTTGCCGTCGAGCTTCTGGATCTTCTCCAGGTTCAGCTTCTCGGCCACGTGCTTGCGGAACCGCTCGGGCACCTCGGTCTTGCGGCCCTTGACGACGATGTCCACGCAGAACTCCGTTCCCGGATCGCTCCGCTCGGTCGGCGGAGCATCTCCCTTTGCACCAGGTCCGGTCAGCACCGGACCTCGGACTTGGTGACTTCACCTCCTCCTCCCCCATGGGCGAGCTCTCCACCCCATGGGCGCGGGTGATTGCGGAAAACCCGCGCCACGGCATTCGGATATGAGAGGTGTGGCCTGCGCCTTTCCTCACAACCGAACATATCTCGCCCGGACGGATGTCGTCACCCTCTACTGCGGCGTACCTCCGTTCAGGTGAAATTCCCCTCTCGCTACCTGCAACGATGCAGGTTGACGGTCAGTTCCTGTTTATTTCGAAAGAATCCCGAGGAGCGGCGACCACGGCCGCGCGGAGCGCGTACCCGAGGGCGTTCGACGCCGTCTTTTCTGGTGCACCATGCACCCACTTCCCGTCGTCCGACCGCGTTCCGCTCTGTCGTTCTTCCCTTCCTTCCCGAGTTACGGCCGCGTACACGGAGGTTCTCACTCCGCACCCCTCTTCTCGACTCGACAGGGCCGTATCCCGCAGTGCCCGCGCCGCCTCCGCGAGGCTGGCGCCGGTGGTGATCAGGTCGTCCACGAGCACGACCCGTCCCACGTCCAGCAGCCGGCCACCGCCCGCCGTCACCTCCAGCGCGCCAGAGAGGTTCTCCAGGCGCTGTCGCGCGTCGAGCGCGGCCTGGTCCGCCACCGCCCGGCGCTGGCGCAGCACGGCCGCCACCCGGGCCGGTGTCCCGGTACGGCGCAGCTCCCCGGCCGCCGCGAGCGCCATCCGTCGCACCGGATCGTGCCCACGCGCCCGCACGGCCCACCGGGCGGAAGGCACGGGGACGAGCACCACGGTCCGCTCACCCACCGCCCCGCCCGGCCCGTCGCCGGTGGCTCCGGCGTCCGGACGGACGCGGGCACCGCCGCCGCTCCCGCCGAGCCCCGCCCGCACGGCCCCCGCCAGAGCCGCGCCCAGCACTCCCGCGAGCGTCAGCGCGCCCCGCTCCTTGTGCGCCAGGAGCAGTTCCCGTACCTCTTGCGCGTACGGAGCCGCCGCGTACACCACCGGCAGCCCGGCCGGCTCCGGCACCGGTCGCACCCGCCGCGGTGCGCGCCCGTCCAACACGGCCCGGCACCGCGGGCACAGCACCGTACGCGGTGCTCCGCAGCCCGCGCAGTCAGCCGGCAGCACCAGGTCGGTGAGGTCCCGCCACCACCCCCGCATGTCCACCACTGTGCCAACGCCGAAGCCGCCCTGCCACCCCTGTGGACAACGCACTGTGGACAACCGGAGGCACCGCGCAACGCCCGTCACCCACACGGGGGAGCAGGGAGAGATGAACAGGGGTCCGGACAGACTGTCAGCCCGGATAGACCGGTGCCGTTCCGTCCTTGTCCACCTTCTGCCACTGCGCGCCGGACGGCAGCCGTACGATCCCGTCGTCCTCGGAGTAGGCCACCAGCGGCACCCGCTCGTCCTCAGACGCGGCGATGGACTTGACGCCGGTGAGGGCACCGGGCGCCGGACCGTCCAGCGTGGAGCCGTCGACCTGGACGTACCGCATCTGCAACACGCCGCCCTGCTCCCTGCCCACCGCGAGCAGCCTGCTGTCCCCGGCCCACGACATGGCGCTGACCTGCTCCAAGTCCGGCGCCGCCGACCGCAGTTCCACCACAGAGGTGCCCTGTCCGGTGCCGCCGTCGCGCTGGATCCGGCCGATGAGCAGGGACTGCTTGCCGTCCTTGCTCTCCACGACCAGTGCGATCCGTACCCCGTCGGCCGCCACCCGGGCGTCCTTGATCTGGCCGGACAGCCCCGGGATCGCGACCTCCTGTGCTTTGGCGGTGCCCTGCTCGACGACGTACAGCCGCGCTTGGTGCGGGTCGCGGTCGGCCACCCACAGGTCGCCGCGGGCGTCCCAGCTCGGTGTCGTCAGCCGGTCGCTCTCGGTCGGGCCCGCGCTGGTCACCAGCGCGTTGCCGAGCGAACCGCCCGACGCCAGCGACGTCACGTACAACGACTTCCCGGCGTCACCGACCCCGGCCGCACTGTGCTCGTCGCGCGAGACGGCAACCGACTCCAGGCCCTTGTCGCTCTCACCGAACACACCCGGCACCGGAAGCGCGCCGGTACCCGTGCTTCCCGTCGGCATCCGTACCAACCGGTGCTTGCCGTCGAGGAAGTACAGGTAATCGGGGCTCTTGGCCGACCCGTGCCAGGCGGCGGACTCGGCGCGCTCCTCGCTCAGGTCGCACAGCCTGCGGCCGTCGGCGCCTTCCAGCTCGACCGACTCCAGCGTCGGCGCCAGGTTCCGCAGCGTGAACAGCACCTGCGTCGCCATCTCGGTGCACTTGCCCGGCGCGACCTGGGACGCCTTGAGGTTCAGCGGCACCGTGAGCTTGTTCTGGTCGTCGGGCGCCAGCCCCGACACGTCCTTCTGCAAGGCCGTACCGGTCGGGAAACCGGACCTGACGACCGGGCCGAGCCAGCTGGTCGGGCCGCTCAGCAGCGAGCGGACCATCTGCGTCATCGCGTCGACCTTGCTGCGCACGAACACCGGGTCGGCCACCGCCACCGGCTGCCCCGTCGCCCCGGCCGTCGTGTCCGAGGCGAAGTAGTACTTGTCGACGGACGTGTAGTTGCGCTGGAAGTCCGACTTGCCCATGACGACGCCGTCGGGCAGCCCGTCGATGCGCCACTGCCCGGTCTTGGCGCTCCGCGTGAGGTGCACCTTCTTGCGGTAGGAGCCGTCGGCGGGCTCGTACGCCTGTTGCGCGTCCACGGTCGCGACCTGGGTGCCCGCGAGGACACAGGTGACGCTGTCGGTCGGCTCCTGGCCGGCGCCCGCGCGGCAGTCGGTCTCGATGCTCGGCCCGTTCGCGAGGACCGTGGTCGACCGCTCCGGGCGCCACGTGCGCGCCGCGCCGTCCGACAGATACTTGCGAGCCGTGTCGTACGAGGGATCGTCGCTGGTCAGCGCCTCCAGGAAGCCCTGCATGATCTCGGCCGGACCCGCGCCCTCGGCCGGCGGCATCGCGAACACCCGCACTCCGGTGTCCTGCCGGGGCGTGGACTCCACGTTCCGCAGGTCCCCGCTGTCGGGCATCGAGGCACACCCCGCCAGCAGGACGGCTCCCAGAGCGGCGTACGCCACCGCGCGCCCGGATCTTTGCCGGGCGCCCCCCGTGCGGTCAGCGGCCACGAAATGCCTCCCCTGGCTGGGTCGAGTCCTCCGGTGCGGCCGCATCCGGCCGGACCGCGTCCGCACTGGCCGCGGATCCCGCGGCAGGCACGTCGTCCGGGCGCCGCACACCGCCGCCGGGGCGGGGCACCACCCGGGCGCCGTTGCCGTTGCCGGGCAGGGCGGTCGGGTCGGCGGCCGGGGTCATCCCGGCGAGCCGCGGCGCGATCGGCGCGCGCGGCGGCAGCGCGGGCGCCTGGGCGCCGCCCTGCTGCACCGGAACCGTGGCCCGCTTCTCCCCGCCCCCGCCGGGCAGCCCGGCCTCGTCCAGGCCGCGGTTGCGGCGCGAGTCCTTGGGCTCCAGCGGTATCGGCGAACCCCGCAGCGGCTCGTCGGCGGTCCTCGGCAGCGTCAGCCGGAACTGCGAGCCGCCCCCCGGCTCGCCCCAGGCCTGCAGCCAGCCGCCGTGCAGCCGCGCGTCCTCCAGGGCGATCGACAGCCCGAGGCCCGTACCACCGGTGGTACGCGCGCGTGCCGGGTCCGCCCGCCAGAACCGGCTGAAGACACGCGTGGCCTCACCCGGCTTGAGCCCGACGCCGTAGTCGCGCACCGCGACGGCGACCGCGCCGCCCGCGGAGGCGAGCTTGACGACGACGTCCCTGCCCTCGCCGTGCTCGACGGCGTTGACCACGAGGTTGCGCAGCACGCGCTCCACGCGGCGGGCGTCCGCCTCGGCGACCACGGGCTGCTGGTCGCCGAGCACGCGTATGTGCGTGCCCTTGCGCTCGGCGAGCGGCTCGGCACCGCTGACCACGCGCCGGACGACCTCTCTGAGATCTATCGGCTCGGCCTCCAGCGCCGCCGCGCCCGCGTCGAACCGGCTGATCTCCAGCAGATCCGCCAGCAGCGACTCGAACCGGTCCAGCTGGTCGGCGAGCAGCTCGGCCGACCGCGCGGTCACCGGGTCGAAGTCCTCACGCGCCTCGTGGATGACGTCGGCCGCCATCCGGACGGTGGTCAGCGGTGTGCGCAGCTCGTGCGAGACGTCCGACACGAACCGCCGCTGCATCCGCGACAGGTCCTCCAGCTGCTGGATCTTCACCTGGAGGTTCTGCGCCATCTTGTTGAAGGCCTCACCGAGGCGCGCGATGTCGTCCTCGCCGGTGACCTTCATCCGCTCCTGCAACCGCCCGGCGGACAGCCGCTCGGCGATCCCGGCCGCCATCCGCACCGGCGTGACGACCTGCCGCACCACCAGCCAGGCAATGGCTCCGAGCAGCACGACGACGAACAGCCCGGCGGTCGCCAGCGTGCCCTTGACCAGGCTCAGGGACTTCTCCTCCTGCGTGAGCGGGAAGAGGTAGTACAGCTCGTACGGCCGCCCGTTGGGGTCGCTGACCTGCTTGCCGATGACCAGCGCCGGCTGCGAGTCCTTGCCGTTGGAGTAGACGATCCGCGTGTAGCTCTGGGCGGCCGTCGTACCGCTGTTGACGCGCTCACGCAGGTCCGCGGGCACGCTGGAGGTCGGGTTGACGTTCCCGGAGCCGCGCGGGCTGCGTCCGCCGCCGCTGTCGTCACCGACGGGCAGCGTCACCACGTCGAAGGCGCCCGCGCCACCGCTGGACAGCGACTCCACGAGATCGCTCATCCACTGGATGACGTTCTGCGACTGCCGCCCGTCCGCGGTCGAGGTGCCGTCGCCCGTGGCGGTGGCCGCGTTCGTCCCCGTCGCGGTCCCGCTCGCCGCCTCGTCCGCCTTCTGCTTCGCCACCGCGAACCCGCCGGTGGCCTGGCTCTGCGAGGCCTTCACCTTCGCGTCCAGCAGGCCGTTGCGCACCTGCCCGATCACGACGAAGCCCAGCAGCAGGACGACGCCCAGCGACATCAGCAGGGTCGTGGCGACGACCCTGAGCTGGATGTTGCGCCGCCACAGCCGCATCACCGGCAGCAGCGGACGGCGCACCCAGCGCAGGAACAGCCGCAGGACCGGGCTGCCCTGGACCCCGCCCTGGAGCAGCCCGCCCTCGAAGAGCCGCCTGAACCGCGCACCGGCACTCCGGCCGACAGGCCGCCCCTGACGGGCCCCGGACCGGCCGGGAGCCGAAGCGGCGCTGTCCCCGGACATGTCAGCTCGGTCCGGCCTTGTAACCGACACCACGGACAGTCACCACGATCTCCGGCCGCTCCGGGTCCTTCTCGACCTTGGAGCGCAGGCGCTGGACATGCACGTTGACGAGCCGCGTGTCGGCGGCGTGGCGATAGCCCCACACCTGCTCGAGCAGCACCTCGCGCGTGAACACCTGCCACGGCTTGCGCGCGAGCGCGACCAACAGGTCGAACTCCAGCGGGGTCAGCGCGATCGACTGCCCGTCCCGCTTCACCGAGTGCCCGGCCACGTCGATGACCAGGTCACCGATGGTCAGCTGCTCCGGCGCCGGCTCTTCCGACCTCCGCAGCCGCGCCCGGATCCGGGCGACCAGCTCCTTCGGCTTGAACGGCTTGACGATGTAGTCGTCGGCGCCCGACTCCAGGCCCACGACGACATCGACGGTGTCGCTCTTCGCCGTGAGCATCACGATCGGCACCCCGGACTCCGCCCGGATCAGCCGGCACACCTCGATGCCGTCTCGTCCGGGCAGCATCAGGTCAAGCAGCACCAGATCGGGCTTGGTCTCGCGGAAAGCGGCCAGCGCCTTGTCGCCGTCGGCTACGAAAGACGGCTCAAAACCTTCACCACGCAGCACGATGCCGAGCATCTCGGCCAGTGCGGTGTCGTCGTCGACGACAAGGACTCGTCCCTTCATAAACGACATCATCCCATTAGCTAATCGTTACCTGGCGTGACCTCGCACACAGCTCCGCAAGAGCCTCCGCGGTCACGGGCGAAACGGCTCCCCCCTCGGTGACGATGGCCGTCACGAGCTCGGGCGGCGTCACGTCGAACGCCGGGTTGTACGCCTGGGTCCCCAGGGGTGCCACCGGAATCCCGCCTCCTGCTCCCGTCACCGGCACCTGGGGTGCTGTGATCTCCGTCACTTCGAAGCCGGGGCGCTGTTCGACCTCGATGGACGCCCCGTCGGGGGTGCCCAAATCGATCGTCGTCACCGGCGCCACCACGATGAACGGCACATGGTGGTACCGCGCCAGCACAGCGAGCGGATAGCTCCCCACCTTGTTCGCCACCGAACCGTCGGCCGCGATGCGGTCCGCCCCGATCAGCACCGCGTCCACCTCACCCGCCGCGAACAGGGAACCCGCCGCGTTGTCGGTGAGCAAGGTGTACGCCATCCCACTGCGGGCCGCTTCGTACGCCGTCAGGCGAGCACCTTGCAGCAACGGACGCGTTTCGTCCACCCACAGCCGCCGCAGCCGCCCCTCACGGTGCGCCTGGAGGGCCACCGCGAAAGCCGTGCCCTCCCCGCCCGACACCAGCGAACCGGTGTTGCAGTGGGTGAGGATCCGGTGCCCGCCGCCGGACAGCAGCTCGTCCAGCAGCGCCAGACCGTGCGCTGCCATCCGCGCGCTGGCCTCGGCATCCTCACGGTGCAGCGTCCGCGCAGCGGCCAGTGCGGCGGCTGCCGCCGCTTCAGGATCACCGCTCTTCGCCAGCGCCGCCGCGTGCGCGGCCTCGGCCCGGCGCACCCCGACGGCCAGATTCACCGCGGTGGGCCGAGCGGCCTCCAGCGCCCGCGCCGCCTCGGCCACGTCGAAGCCCCGCGCGGCGGCGAGCGCGACGCCGTACGCCCCGGCGATCCCGAGCACCGGCGCCCCGCGCACGGCGAGCGAACAGATCGCCTCCACCAGCGCCGGCGCATCCGTGCACACCAGCTCGACCTCCTCCGCCGGAAGCCGCGTCTGATCGAGAAGGACCAGCACAGGACCTTCGGGTGGTTCCTCCCATCGGACCACAGGTATCTCGGTCGGCCGCCTGTCCCCGTCAGTTCGCGCCTGCTGATCAGCCATGCGATCAGTCTGCCCCGGATCCCGCGGACAATTGAAGGAGTCCGGCGCCCACCGCGGCAGGTCCCGGGACAACCGCCCCATGGCACGATGGCTGCCAACCTGCCGCCGCGACAGCGGATCGGCACCGAGAAGGAGCTTCGATGACAGACACTCCGGGCTGGGCCTCGCCCGGATCCGCCCCGTCGTCCGAGGGGCGGGAACCCGGCGCGTCCGGCCCCGCCGAGCCCGCCGACCGCCCCAGCGACGCCGAGCCCGCGCCACAGCCGGGCACCGACGCACCGGGCCCAGGCGCGAAGTGGTCCAAGGAACAGCCGCCACCCGGCCAGTGGTCCGCCCCCACCGGCGCCCCCGGCTCGCACCAGGCCCCGCCGCCCGGCCCGGGCTGGGGCGGACAGCAGCCCGGCACACCGGGCCCCGGCGGCTACCGCGGCGGCTACGCGGGCCCGCCCGCCGGCTACGGCACCCCCGGCGGCTACGGAGCCTGGGGCGGCGGCTGGGGCGGCCCCCCGCCCGCGGCCAAGCCCGGTGTCATCCCGCTCCGCCCGCTCGGCGTCGGCGAGATCCTCGACGGTGCCGTCTCCACCATGCGCACCTACTGGCGCACGGTGCTCGGCATCTCGCTGGCCGTCGCCCTGGTCATGAACGTCAGCATGGTCCTCCTGCAGGGATTCGTGCTCAACGACGTCCAGACCACGGTCAGCAACCCCGACGCCACTCCCTCCGAAGCACTCCACGCCCTGCGCGACACCATGATCGGCACCGGTGTCCTCTCGGTGATCCGCACGGCCGCCATGCTCGTCGCGACCGCCCTGCTCACCACCATCACCAGCCGGGCCGTCCTCGGCCGACCGGTCACCACCCGGGAGAGCTGGCGCGACGCCCGGCCGCAGATCCTGAAACTGCTCGGTCTGCTCATCCTGCTGGCCCTGATCTTCGTCGGGGCGATCTTCGCCGGGGCACTGCCCGGCCTGCTCGTCCTGATCACCGGCGGCGGCGACAACGCCGGAACGGCACTGCTCGCCCTGGGCTTCCTCGGCGGCACCGTCGTCGGCGTGTGGCTGCTGATCCGCTACTACCTCGCCGCCCCCGCCCTGATGCTGGAGCGGCAGGGCATCGTGAAGTCCCTGAAGCGCTCGGCGAAGCTCGTACGCGGTTCCTGGTGGCGCATCTTCGGCATCATGCTGCTCACCCTCCTGATCACTCTCATCGTCTCGGCCGTCGTGACCATCCCCTTCACCCTCATCGGGGCTGCCGCGAGCGGTGACGGCATGAACGACCTGCTCGGCGCCAACGGCGGGCACATCGGCTGGACGACCCTGATCATCCAAGGGATCGGCGCGCTGGTCGGCGCCACGCTCACCCTCCCCATCAGCGCCGGCGTCACCGTGCTCCTCTACATCGACCAGCGCATCCGCCGCGAGGCCCTCGACCTCGAACTGGCCCGCGCCGCCGGTGTCCAGGGCTACGGCACCGGCACACCCGGTCCCGTCCCGGGGAGCTGATGCGGTGAGTCTCACGGGGGGAGTTCTCACGGCGGCAGCCCCGGCCGGCGTCGGCAACACGGTCGTACGCGGCCTGCTGCGCGTGTCGGACACGGCCGTCCGCGCAGCAGGCGGCTCGGGGGACAAGCCGCCGGTGACGATCTCGCGCGACCCCGCGCGGGAGGCGGCCCGGCGCGAGCTGTCCAAGCGCATGTACCACGAGAACGAACCCGGCCTGTTCCAGCGTGCCCTGAACGCGTTCTGGGACTGGCTCGACCGGCTGCTCAGCTCGGCCGCCTCCGCGACACCCGGCGGCACGCTCGGCCTGGTCGTCGTGATCCTGTTCGTCGTCGCCGCCCTGGCCGCCCTGTGGTGGCGCCTGGGCACCCCGCGCCGCCAACCCGCCTCCGCCACCGTCCTGTTCGACGACCGCCCCCGCAGCGCCGCCGAACACCGCGCGGCCGGCGAGGCACACGCGGCCCAGGGCCACTGGAACCAAGCCGTCCAGGAACGCATGCGGGCCATCGTCCGCTCCCTGGAAGAACGGGCCCTGCTCGACGTCCGCCCCGGCCGCACCGCCGACGAGGCGGCCACCGAAGCGGGCCGCGCACTCCCGGCGCACACGGACCGGCTCGCCTCCGCGGCACGGGAGTTCGACGACGTCACGTACGGCGGACGCAGCGCGAGCGAGCAGTCGTACCAACGCGTCGCCGAACTCGACCGAGACCTGGAACGCACCAGGCCCGCCCTCGCCCACAGCGCCGGCAGCAGCATCGACAGCACAAGCCACAACACGCGCCAGGGGACAGCCGAGTGACCACCGAGGCCACCACGCCGACCACCTCCACAGCGCCCACCGCCCGCCAGATGTGGACCCGCGCGCGCGGCATCACACTCGCCGTCGTCCTGCTCCTCGCGGCGGCCATCATCATGGCCGCCGCGCGCTCCACCGCCCGGCACGGCGAGCTGGACCCGCGCTCCGCCGACCCCTACGGCAGCCGCGCCGTCGCCCAACTCCTCGCCGACCGCGGCATTTCCACCCGCGTGGTCACCACCCTCGGCCAGGCGCGAGCCGCCACCGGACCGGACACCACCCTCCTGGTCGCCGTACCCGACCTGCTGACGACCCGCCAGCAGGATCAGATACGCAAGGCGACCGCGACCTCCGGCGGACGCACCGTCCTGGTCGCAGCCGGCAGCTGGTCCATCGAGCGGCTCGCCCCCGGGGTCGCCGCGGACCCCACCACCAGCAGCCGTGACACGCTCGCCCCCGGCTGCGCCCTCCCCGAGGCCCGGCGCGCGGGCAGTGCGGACACCGGCGGCATCCGCTACACCACCACCCGCCTCGACGCCGACTCCTGCTACCACAGCGCACGCCTCCCCACCCTGCTGCGCATCCCAGCGGCGTCCGGAGGAGGCGACACCGTCGTGCTCGGCGCCCCCGACATCCTCCTCAACGACCGCCTCGACAAGCAGGGCAACGCCTCGCTCGCCCTCCAACTCCTCGGCTCCCGCCCCCATCTGGTCTGGTACCTCCCCTCGCTCGCCGACACCTCGGCCGCTCACGACGACGGCCGGAAGAACTTCCTCGACCTGCTCCCCTCGGGCTGGCTCTGGGGCACGCTCCAGCTCTTCGTCGCAGCCGGCCTCGCCGCCCTGTGGCGAGCACGCCGCTTCGGCCCCCTCGTGTCCGAAAGACTCCCCGTCGCGATCCGCGCCTCCGAAACCGCCGAAGGCCGCGCCCGCCTCTACCGCAAAGCCGACGCCCGCGACCGCGCGGCCGCCGCTCTTCGCTCCGCCACCCGCACCCGGCTCGCCCCCCTCGTCGGCGTCCCCGTCACCCAGGCGCACGCGCCCGAGGCCCTCCTACCCGCCCTGTCCGCCCACCGCTCCGGCGACGGACAGACCCTGCACCTCCTCCTCTTCGGACCGCCGCCCCGCGACGACGCGGCCCTCATCGCACTGACCGACCAACTCGACGCCCTCGAAAGAGAGGTACGCCATTCATGATGGACCCGACCACTGACAACGCCGGGACCACCGGGGACGCGGGCACCGCCCGAGCCTCCCTGGAAGCCCTGCGCGCCGAGATCGCCAAAGCCGTGGTCGGCCAGGACCCCGCCGTGACCGGCCTCGTCGTCGCCCTTCTCTGCCGCGGACACGTCCTTCTCGAAGGAGTCCCCGGAGTCGCCAAGACGCTCCTCGTCCGCGCCCTCGCCTCGGCCCTCGAACTCGACACCAAACGGGTCCAGTTCACCCCCGACCTGATGCCGAGCGACGTCACCGGCTCTCTCTTCTACGACACCCGCACCGCCGAGTTCTCCTTCCAGCAAGGCCCGGTCTTCACCAACCTTCTCCTCGCGGACGAGATCAACCGCACCCCGCCCAAGACCCAGTCCTCCCTCCTCGAAGCCATGGAGGAGCGCCAGGTCACGGTCGACGGCACCCCGCGCCCGCTCCCCGACCCCTTCTTGGTCGCCGCGACGCAGAACCCCGTCGAATACGAGGGCACCTATCCCCTCCCGGAAGCCCAACTCGACCGCTTCCTGCTCAAACTGACGATCCCTCTGCCCTCCCGCCAGGACGAGATCGACGTCCTCACCCGCCATGCCTCCGGCTTCAACCCGCGCGACCTGCGCGCCGCCGGCGTACGCCCCGTCGCGGGCCCCGCCGACCTCGACGCGGCCCGCGCAGCCGTCGCCAAGACCACCGTCTCCCCCGAGCTCACCGCCTACGTCGTGGACATCTGCCGCGCCACCCGCGAGTCGCCCTCGCTCACCCTCGGCGTCTCCCCGCGCGGCGCCACGGCCCTCCTCGCCACCTCGCGCGCCTGGGCATGGCTCACGGGCCGCGACTACGTCATTCCCGACGACGTCAAGGCACTTGCCCTGCCCACCCTGCGCCACCGCGTCCAACTACGACCGGAGGCCGAGATGGAGGGCGTGACGGCCGACTCCGTCATCAACGCGATCCTGGCCCACGTCCAGGTCCCCCGCTGATGGCGCTCACGGGACGCGCCGCCCTCCTCGCGGCCCTCGGCTCGATCCCCGTCGGCATCCTGGACCCCGGCTGGACAGGCATCCTCGCGGTCAACGGCTCTCTGGCACTGGCCTGCGCCTGCGACTTCGCGCTCGCGGCTCCTGTACGGCGTCTCGCCCTGACCCGCTCCGGCGACACCTCCACGCGCCTCGGCGAGACCGCCGACGTCACACTCACGATCACCAACCCGTCCCGCCGCCCCCTGCGGGCCCAGCTACGGGACGCCTGGCCACCGAGCAGCTGGCAGCCCGGCACCGAGATCGAGGCCTCCCGCCACCGCCTGACCATCCCCCCGGGTGAACGCGGGCGCGCGACGACCCGACTGCGCCCCACCCGCCGCGGCGACCGGCGGGCTGACCGCGTCACGATCCGCTCCTACGGCCCGCTCGGCCTGTTCTCCCGCCAGGGCACCCACAAGGTGCCCTGGTCGCTACGGATTCTGCCCCCGTTCACCAGCCGAAAGCATCTCCCGTCGAAGCTCGCCCGATTGCGTGAACTCGACGGCCGCACCAGCGTGCTGACACGCGGCGAGGGAACCGAGTTCGACAGCCTCCGCGAGTACGTCCCCGGCGACGACACTCGCTCGATCGACTGGCGAGCCACCGCCCGGCAGTCCACTGTCGCCGTCCGCACCTGGCGCCCGGAACGCGACCGGCACATCCTGCTGGTCCTGGACACGGGCCGCACCTCTGCCGGCCGCGTGGGCGACGCCCCGCGTCTCGACGCCTCCATGGACGCGGCCCTGCTCCTCACCGCGCTCGCCTCCCGGGCCGGCGACCGCGTGGCCCTCCTGGCCTACGACCGCCGGGTACGCGCCCTCGTCCAGGGCCGGTCCGCAGGCGACGTCCTGCCGGCCCTGGTCAACGCGATGGCCCCGCTCGAACCGGAACTCGTCGAAACGGACGCACGCGGCCTCACCGCCACAGCACTCCGTACGGCTCCACGCCGGTCCCTGATCGTCCTGCTCACCGCACTCGACGCGGCCCCGATGGAACAGGGCCTGCTCCCGCTGCTTCCGCAACTCACACAGCGGCACACGGTTCTGGTCGCCTCGGTGGCCGACCCGCACATCGCGCGCATGGGCAAGGCCCGTGGCAACGCAGAGGCGGTGTACGAGGCCGCGGCGGCAGCTCAGGCACAGAGCGAGCGTGAGCACACGGCAGAACAGCTCCGTCGTCATGGGGTGACGGTGGTGGACGCATCCCCCGAAGATCTGGCACCGGCATTGGCTGACGCGTATCTCGCTCTGAAGACGGCGGGCCTGCTCTGAACAGAGCCCGTCCCGCCGTTCCTCGGGAACGGAAAGGCCCTGAAAACGCAGAAAGGCCCACACCATAAGGTGTG
>NZ_MLYN01000083.1:0-13034 GCF_001866675.1 Streptomyces sp. MUSC 14 | reverse complement strand
CATGGTCCTGATGGTGTGGAACGTCCTGTGGCACGGAAAGCTGACGACCGACCTGGCGACGCCGCTTAACGAGCGGGTCCTCGTCAGCACCGGCACCGGCACCGGCACCGGCACCGGCACCGGCAGGGTGAACGGCCGTGGCGGCCCGGGCAGCGGGGATGGGTAGTGAGCGTGCGGCGTGGCGGGCGGCCGGTGCTGCAGGTCGGAGCACACGTCCGTTTCCGTGACCGCACCTGGCAGGTCATCGCTGTGGCGGGGCAGCAGGTCCACCTCGCTGGTGAGACAGGCGAAGACGAGACGGTCGTGGCCGGGCATCTGTTCGCCGACCCGTCCTTCGCCATCGTGGGCGCCGAGATGCCCCAGGCCGTGACGCAGTGGGGGCTGTTCGAAACCGCGCCCCAGGACGCGCGGCGCAAGGCACTGGCCTGGCAGCGGCACATCCGCGAGGTGGAGTCCGGGCTGCCCGGCGGGACGGACAGCGGCGGGGTGCCCCGGGCCGAGTACGACCCCGCCCGGTTCACGCTCGCGCAGCGCGAGGAGGCCAAGGCGGCGGAGCTGACCGCGATCGGCTTCGGACCTGTCTCCCGGACCACGGTGCAGCGCCTGCGCCTGGCCTACCGCAAGCAGGGGCTGTGGGGGCTGGTCGACCACCGCACCACCCGTCGGCCCGTGCCTACCGGGCGCACCGACGAACGCGTCATCGCCGCCATCAAGGAAGCGCTGCGCCGCCAGCGCGGCCGTTCCAAGGGCACCGTCAAAGGCCTGACGCCCCTGGTCGTGCAGATCCCTACCGACCGGCACGGGCGCGGCACCGTGCCGATACCCTCCCAGGCCACCTTCTACCGGCTCGTCCACCAGCTCGCCGGTCCCGCCGAACACCCCCACCGCCCCGCCCGAACTCTTCCCTCCCCCGCCGGCGGACGGGCGTTCACCCCGACCGTGGCGCTGCGGCCGGGCGAGCAGGCACAGGTCGACACCACCCGCCTCGACGTCCTGGCCGTCTTCGACGACGGCACCACCGGCCGGCCCGAACTCACCATCGCCGTCGACGTCGCCACCCGCGCCATCCTCGCCGCCGTCCTGCGCCCCGCCGGAACAAAGGCCGTCGACGCCGCCCTACTACTCGCCGAAATGGCCGTCCCGCACCCCGCCCGCCCCGCCTGGTCCGACGCACTGCGCCTCGCCCACGCCCAACTCCCGCAGCTACAGCGGATGATGGGGCTGGACAAACGCCTTCAGGGTGCGGCCGCCCGGCCGGTCGTGGTGCCCGAGACGATCGTCGTGGACCGGGGCAAGGTCTACCTGTCCACGGCGTTCAGCGCCGCCTGCGAGACCCTCGGCATCAGCGTCCAGCCCACCCCGCCCCACGCCCCCGCCGCCAAAGGCATCGTCGAGCGCACCTTCGGCACCATCAACGCCCTGCTCTGCCAGCACCTGCCCGGCTACACCGGATCCGACGTCACCCGCCGCGGACCCGCTGCCGAAACCGAGGCCTGCTTCAGCGTCCCCCAGCTGCAGGACCTGCTCGACGAATGGCTGATCCACTACCACCACCGCCCCCACGAAGGCCTGCGCCACCCGGCCCTGCCGAAGAAGGCACTGACACCGAACCAGATGTGGGCCGCGCTGATCGCCGTGGCCGGCCACGTGCCCCTCCCGTTAAGCGGCAGCGACTATCTCGAACTGCTACCGGTGCGCTGGCAGGCCATCACCGAACGCGGCATCCGCATCGACCACCGCACCTACGACCACGACTGTCTTGCCCCTACCGCGGCCAGCCCTCACCCGTCACGGCGCGCGGCGGCAGATGGGAAGTCCACACCAACCCTCACGACGCCCGCCAGGTATGGATCCGCCTGCCCGACGGACACCTCACAGAGATCCCGTGGATCCACCGCGACCACATCCACCAGCCGTTCAACAGCACCACCTGGCAGCACATCAAAACCATCACCGCCCGCCACGGCGACCGCGACACCCACGAAGCTGACCTCGCCGACGCCCTCGACCAGCTCATGCGCCGCGCCCACACCGGCACCGCCACACCCGACGAACAGCGCCTGCTCACCCGCACCGCACCACTGAAAACACCCCCGCCCGCGACCGCCACCCGCCCTCCGGACCCGCAGCAGGCCGACGGCTCCGACGACGACAGCCTCGACGACCTGGACGGCGGCCAGGAGCAGGCCGACGGCGAGGACGAACCCGGCGGCACCTCCGTCCCGTACACCGGACTCGGCCTCTACGACCCCGCCCAGGAAGCCCTCAACTGGTGACCACCCGCCCGCACACCACCGCCAGCCACTCCCCCAGCCCGACAAGCCCGCGTGCCCGCACCGCCGCCGACGTCCCTCGACCGGACGCCCACGAAGCCGAACCGGAGTGGCCGATCACCACCTGGCAGGGCTGGCAGCACTTCGCCACCACCCCACCCCAGACCCCGCCAGGGCCCGGCGACGCACCCCGCAGCCCGGAAGAACGCCTCGCCTACCACTCCGCGTTCGTCACCGTCCGCACCCCCGCCATCAACACCCTCGCCACCCAGGTCCGCACCCTGATGCTCCTCGGCCGCCACCAGCAGACCACCGCCCGCCCCTCACTGATCGTCACCGGCCCCGCCGCAGCCGGGAAAACCACCGCGCTCCTCGAGGTCGAGCGCACCTGCCACCTTGCCCACATCCGCACGAACCCGGCCCCGCCCGGACATGCCCACCCGCAGGTGCCGGTCGCGTACCTGCTGGTGCCACCTGGCGCCACCGCCAAGACCCTCGCCACCGAATTCGCCCGCTACCTCGGCATCCCCACCACCACCCGCATGACCCAGACCCAGATCACCGAAGCCGTCTGCCACACCTACACCCAAGCCGGCCTCCGCCTGATCCTCATCGACGAGATCCACCGCCTCAACCCGCGTACGACCACCGGCGCGGAGGCCACCGACCTGCTGAAAGACCTCACCGAACGCATCAGAGCGACCTTCGTCTACACCGGCATCGAGGTCACCAAAACGCCCCTGTTCACCGGAGTCCGCGGCACCCAACTCGCCGGCCGCGCCAGCCTCATCACCTGCGGCCCCCTCCCCGCCCGCCACGGCACCCGCCGCCCCTTCACCGACCTCATCACCGACATGGAAGCCGCCCTCGACCCGACCCACCACACACCCGGCACACTCCCCCGCCACGCCACCTACCTCCACCAGCGCACCGCCGGCCGCATCGGAAGCCTCGCCCGCCTCATCCGCCAAGCCGCCATCACCGCCATCTGCGACGGCACCGAACGCATCACCAAAAAATCGCTCGAAGCCATCCAGCTCGACCACCTCGCCGAAGAAGCAAGGCGCCCCCGAACCCGCCAACCGGCCAGAACGGCATGATGCGGACATGAAGGCGACCACCGAGACGCCGCGCGACGAGTTCGCCGCCCTCTGCCGGCAGGCCTGGGACACCCTGATCCCCGCCCGCGCCAGCTACCTCGCCGACGTCTCACCCCACTACGACGACGTCCTCCACGACGTCGCGCAGCGCACCGAGCACACCGGCAGTCTCGGCAAGGCAGACATCGCAGCCCTCGTCGTCTGGAAACGGCTCTCCGCACAGACCCGCTGGGTGACAGCCCTCATGTCCCTGCCCGACACCCACATACGAGCCGTCACCGAGCAGGCCGTCACCGCCGCCCGCGACACCCCCGGCCTCCCCCTTCACCCCCACACCGGGACGCTACGGCCGCTACCTCCAACTCCTCGACGACCTCCTCCAACACGGCTCAGCACACACCGACGGCTGGAGTGCACGCGACATCGACACCACCCTGTACTGGACCGGCGCCAACCCGCCCCAGCCGGAACCGGCATAGGACCGCCCGCACAAGCCCTGACCACACAACAAGCCGCTGACCAGCACAAACCAGCACCAGCCCTTTAGAAGCCAGACACCATCACCAACACCACACCGCCGTTATCAACAAACCCAGAACAACCACAGGCCAGATGCCCCATCAACAGCACCTCCAACATCCCCCAGACGCCGGGATCGCTATCAGAAAATCCACAACACCCCAGCTCAAGCCACCCTCACCACACCAACTACGAACCCCACAATCACAACCGAGGAAGAGAAGCCCCCTCCGCGCCGTAAGCACTCCGACCGGTGGGCACTCAACTACACCGCCGCCCGCCAGTACTACGAACGCGAAGGACACCTTCGAGTGCCCAGGGGACACCTCGAACGGATCCTCACCGGCGACAACGGGGACCAGGAGGAACGAGACCTCAAGCTCGGGTCGTGGATCGGGAACCAACGCAGCAGGGCCGCCAGCCTGTCACCAGAACGGGTGGAGCAGCTGACAGCAATCGTCATGCGCTGGGCGTAGCCGGCCCAGAAGCCTGCTGCTGGCGTAGGGAGCGCCCGGGGAGAGCACTGGGCAGGAACGGGGAACGTATCGGGGAGAGCTGTGGCAGCAGGGGCGTTGCAGACTGTGCCGCTGACCGGCGAGCTGACCGCGTCGCTGATCAACCGTGTCGCGGCGCGCTTCGGCATGTCGGCCGGGAACGTGCTGGGACTGTGGAGCGCCCGGTCCCCGGAGGACGTGGCCGAAAACGGTCCACCGACGGCCCGCCCACCCCTCGATCCGCACCACACGGACGTACAGGATGGCGGAATGAGTCCGAGTCTCCTGCCCATCGGCACCCCGGCCGAGCAAGGCGTCGACGCCACCGGCGTACACGCCTTCCTCGACGCCCTCGAAGCGGCCCCCGACATCGAACCGCACAGTGTGATACTCCTGCGGCACGACCGGCTCGTCGCCGCTGGCTGGTGGGCGCCGTACGCGCCCGAGCGCCCCCACCTGCTGTACTCACTCAGCAAGAGCTTCACCTCCACGGCCGCGGGCCTCGCCGCCGCCGAGGGTCTGCTGCGCCTGGACGACCCGGTGATCTCGTACTTCCCCGAGTTCGCGGCGGACATCACCGACCCGCGCAGCCGAGCCATGCGGGTACGACACGTGGCCGCCATGGCGAGCGGGCACACCGCGGACACGCTCGGCCGGGCCCGCGCGCTCGATCCCAAGGACCTGGTCCGAGGATTCCTACTGCTGCCTCCGGAGAGCGAGCCGGGGACGGTGTTCGCCTACAACCAGCCCGCCACGTTCACACTCGCCGCGATCGTGCAGCGGGTCACGGGGCAGTCGCTGACCGACTACCTGCGGCCGCGGCTGCTGGATCCGCTGGGCATCGGCGAGGTGGCATGGCTGCGCGACCGCAGCGGTCGCGAGCTGGGCTTCAGCGGCCTGCACGCGACCACCGACGCCGTCGCCCGGCTCGGCCAGCTGTACCTGCGCGGCGGAGCGTGGCAGGGCAGGCAGCTGCTGCCGCAGGACTGGGTCGCCGATGCGACACGCGCCCACGTCGCGACCGGCGACGCAACGCCCGAGGCGGCGCGGTCGGACTGGCAGCAGGGCTACGGCCTGCAGTTCTGGATGTCCCGGTACGGCTACCGAGGCGACGGGGCGTACGGGCAGTTCTGCGTGGTGCTGCCCGAGCAGGACGCGGTGGTGGCGATCACGGCGCAGACCGTTCAGATGCAGGCCGTGCTTGACCTGGTCTGGGAGCACCTGCTGCCCGCCTTCGGTCCCCGGCCGCTGCTCGGCAGCGGCGATGCCGCCCTGGCCGAGCGGCTGGCACGGCTCGCCCTGCCCCCCGCTGCGGGCAGACCCGCTCCCCCGGCGCGGTCCGGCGACTGGGACGGAGCTGCGTTCACTCCGTACGGCGGTGACTGCCCGGACCAGCCGGGACTGACCGCGGCCGAGACGACGAAGGGCCCGCACGGGTGGACGCTCACCCTCACCGAGAACGGCGACCAGCTCGACCTGCCGCTCGGCGACGGCTGGACCGTGCACGAAGAGCCCGTACCCACCGCCGTGAGCGGCGGCTGGACCGGCACCGACACCCTGGCCGTCGACGTGGGCTTCCTGGAGACGCCGCACCACCTGCTGGTGACCTGTTCCCTCAGCGACCGGACGTTCTCAGCGCGCTGGCGAACGGGTCCTCTGCACGCAGGACCGCTACGTGCCATGCGAGCCCCGGTGCGGTCGGATTGAGCCCGGCCGGAAGAACCGCTGGAAGGCGACCTGCTGCGTATCGCCGACACCACCGCCGCGCACCGCGGGCGCGCCACCTCCAACGCCCTGCTGGTCGCCCATCTCCAGCAACCGGAGCCGCCCGCCCCGAGGGAGACTCCTGTGGAGAGGCTGGCACCGGCGCTGGACGCGAAGGAGGTCCTGGTGGCGGCGCAGCGGTGCACGTGAGCCCTGGCCGACCCGGGGCACTTCATCGTGGCTTTGTTCACGAGTTACGGGCGGCACTGGTAGGCGACTTCGGGAGGCACCTGGGCGGTCACGGTGGATCGAACAGTTCACGAGATTCGACAGCACCCTGCCCGTTGTGCGTGCTTCCCGGACGGTTCAGCGGGGCATGCCGACGGCGCGGGAGATGACGGTGTCGAAGGTGCGGTCGGGCAGGATGCGGCGCAGGGCGATGAGGGGTCGGGCGCCAAAGCCGGTGGCGTAGCGGGTCTTGGGGCGGCGTGCGGTGACGGCTTTGGCGATGGCGTCGGCGATGACGCTGGGCGGGGAGTTGCGGTTGGTGTTGGCTTCGGAGCGCAGGGAGGAGGCCACGGCGGCGGCCTGCGCGGCGTAGGCGCCGTCGGCGGAGGACTTCTCGAGTTTGTCGGCGGCGATGGAGCCCCATTCGGTGGCGATGCCGCCGGGTTCGATCACGACGACGTCGACGCCGAAGGGCTTGGCCTCCAGCCGCAGGCAGTCGCTGAGGGCTTCCAGGGCGAACTTGGTGCCGTGGTACCAGCCGCCGAGCGGGGTGTAGATCTTGCCGCCCATCGAGGTGACGTTGAGGACGGTGCCGGATCGCTGGGCGCGCATTCGGGGCAGAACGAGCTGGGTCAGGCGGATCGCGCCGAAGACGTTGACCTCGAACTGGTAGCGGGCCTCGTCCAGGGGGACGTCTTCGAGAGCGCCGTAGGAGCCGTAGCCGGCGTTGTTGACCAGCACGTCGATGCGGCCGGTCTCGGCGGTGATCTTCTCGATGCCGGCGCGCATGGAGTCGTCGTCGGTGACGTCCATCGCCAGCGGCCGGATGCCGCGGTCGGCCAGCTTCTGCAGCCGGTCGGTGCGGCGGGCGGCCCCGTAGACGGTGTAGCCGAGCTCGTGGAGCTTGAGGGCGGTGGCCTCACCGATGCCGGAGGAGGCACCGGTGACGAGGGCGGTCTTGGCAGGCATGGCGGAGTCCTCACAAATAAGATGAACTATGGTTCACCATCTATACTGAACCTAGGTTCACATTGATGCAAGTGGAAGGGCAGACACCTCCCGTGACCCCAGCCAGGGCGCCGCGCGCCGACGCGGTCCGCAACCGTAAGAAGATCCTGGCCGCCGCCGGCGAGCAGATCACCGCGCACGGCCCCGAGGTCGGCATGGACGAGATCGCCGCCGCGGCGGGCGTGGCCGTGGGCACCCTGTACCGGCACTTCCCCACCAAGACGGACCTGGTCGCGGCGGTCGTCGCCGCCTACGTCGCCCGCGTCGCCGACGACGCCGAGACCGCGCTCGGCCGTGTCGAGGCTGGCGCCCATGCTGTGGACGAGCTGACCGGGTTCCTCGGCCGTATCGTCGAGGCGTCGGTGACCGACCGCGCCGTCAAAGCCGCTGCCCAGACCCTGGGCGCGGAGCCGGGTGACCGCGCTGATGAGGACCGCGCCGGTGCCGCTGTCGCCGCCCTCATCCGCGCCGGCCAGGCCGACGGCGACATCCACCCCGACGTCACCGTCAACGACATCTACCTGCTGTTCTCCACCGCGCCCACCGACCAGCCACCCGCGGCCCGCGCCCGCTGGCTCGCCCTTGTCACGCCGGGGCTCACCACCCGGGGCCGGCAAGCAGGGAACTGACGCCGGAAGCCTCGGACCTCGGGTCAGACGGTGCTGTCGCTTCTCGTGAACATCGAACAACGGCCGAGCCAGGGTGCTGTTCGAAGTCGCGTACATCCGCTGTCGCAACTCGAGTTCTGGTCCAGCTTCTGTGGAGCAGTCACGATCTGTAATGTCTCAGGACTGGATGGCCCTTCCTGCCCCGTTGACAGACCGGTTTGGGATCATGCCCGCATGGACTTCGACCTCGCCCCACCAAGCGGCGTTGGCCCGTTGCGGATCGGTATGACACGGCAATCGGCCAACGCGGCATTGGATTCGTTCCGCGATCTCTCCGCGGTCTCGGAGTCCGACCGGCCGGGTCAGCACATCTTCCGTCCCAGTGGACTGATGATCAGCATCCACTGCATGCGAGACATGCTCGGAGCCATTGAGCTTGGGAGGCCGTCGACTCAGACAGACCGAGTCATCTTCCGGGGCCTGGACGTGTTCGCGATCCCGGCCCGCGAGCTGGTGCAACGCATGGGCGAGTACACCTCGATTGAGGCAGACCCCGACGACCCGGCGTCTTTCGTCGCCTCTGACCTGCTCCTGAGCTTCTGGCGCCCGTTCGCGGCCGACGACGAGCCAGAGGAAGAGCAGGGCTACTACTTCAGTTCGGTCCTGCTGGCACGGCCTGGCTACTACGACACCCCTGCTCAGGCCGCAGAGCGACTCCAGCAGAGCTCGTGACTCCGCCGGGTGCTTAGGATCCCCTAGCCACGCCAAACAGAGAGCCGTGACCACGGCCTGCCCAAGCACGATTCCGGCCCAGACGTAGCCCAGCCAGTACCGGACAGCTGCTCTCAGCGCGCCAGGTCCGAGGCTCTCCAAGTGGTCCTTCACCAGCCTCTTCAGCGTCGCTCGGCGGTCATCGGGGGAGAGATCCAGCAACGGTAGGAGTTTTGGTTCAAGTTCCTGAACCAAGCTGGCCGACCACTCCTGAATCGCCTTCTGGTAGGCGGTGACCTGTTGTGAACGACGGCGATATTCCCCATCTGCGGCGCCAGACAATTCCCTATGGGGATCCCGGCGCTGCACCTCCGCGACCAGGGGGACGCCGCTCTTCCCCGGCCCGCCCGACAGCCACCACGACCCACAACACTGCCCAGGCGGGCGGGCTGCGCACAACCTCGCCGCGCCTTCGAACGCTTGCCTGGGGAAAGTGACGCTGCACGTGGGGAATTACGCCGTCGTCGACACTAGTGCCGAGGCGATCAGAATCACGGGGGCGACAGCAGCGGTTGCCGTGGAGAACGAATCAGTCATCTGCACGCCACCGATCCTCGCCTTCACAACCGTGCAGACCGGCGAGAGCTACGAAAGGGTGACCACACGAACGACGCACTATGGCCTGCGCTTCGGTCGCGCCCTCGCACACGGGTCCCGGTCATGGCGGAGCCGACCCCCATCCGAGGCCCCGGCGAGTCCCGAAGACCCTCATCGGCGGGACGTCACCAAGGTATCCAGCCGCGCACAGCACGACGCCCCGCCGTCCGGACCGTACAGCTCTGGAGGCGGGGCGAAACGGGCGAGCCCCGGCCGGTTGATGCACTGGCCGGGGCTCGCCGTGGCGTTGCTAGGCGGGAGTGACGTTCTCCGCCTGCGGGCCCTTCGGACCCTGGGTCACGTCGAAGTTCACCACCTGGTTCTCTTCGAGAGACCGGAAACCGCCAGAGTTGATGGCGGAGTAGTGGACGAAGACGTCGGGACCGCCGCCGTCCTGGGCGATGAAGCCGAAGCCCTTCTCGGCGTTGAACCACTTCACAGTGCCGGTAGCCATGTGCCTGTCTCCTTCAAAGGGACTCGTATCGGGCCCCGCACCGTGCGGGACCCGGAGGTGATCGCCCTGGTCCGGAGAGGCGCTGAACAGCAAAAACGCCCGTGACTGCGATCACGGGCGAACGGGACTTCGGAACCACGACTGCTGCATACGACGCTACACCGGATGGTGGAGCACGGCCACAAAGACTCACGACGCCAACCGCCCCCGTGGATCGACCGTGCGCCGCCGACAGTGGGGTCATCGGCTAGGAGTCGCCTCGCACGCAGAGGCCGGGTTCTTCTCCTCGCACAACTGCTTCCAGACGTCACCCATGCCGCTGCTCATGTAGGAGTCCCACTCGCTCCCGGACGGGAGCGTCGGGAAGCGGCTCTCGCTCGGGTTCCACTTGCAGACGTCGTCGCCCGCATGCGTGGTGTTCGCGCACCAGCTACCCGCCGGGAGGGTTTGGGCCGGAGCCGGCGTCTTCGGCGCGCTCGCCGAGGACGAGGCCGAAGGCGATGCGGCCTGCTTACCGGTCGGCACGTTGCCGTCGACGGTCGGCACGGGCTTGCCGCTGCCACACGCGGCGGTCGTCAGCAGGATGGCGGCGATGGGCAGGATGTAGCGGCGCATGGGCCCCCTTGTCGGTGCTGAGTTAAGTGTGCCCACGGTGGCAGGTGTACGCGCAGAGTGCGGCCGTGTTGCCGGACCGTGACGAGCGGAGCTAGGACCGACACGGCCGTCCGCGAGGTCGTTGCCCCGAAGCTTCACCGCTTGTACGACGGGTAGGTGGCCGGGTTCCGCATGCCCCTCTTGAGGAATGCGGTCTCGATGTCCCTCGCGAGCCGGTCCATGGTCGGCAGGGGCCGACCTTCGAATGTCATCGCTCTCCGGCACCCCGCACCACCCGTAGCAGCAACAGAGCAGCAGACACAGCAGCGCCCCGGACCCGACCCGGTCCGGGGCGCTGCTGCTTGATCAGGCTTCGACGTACGCCACGATCGTGATCTGCCGGAGGGCGGTCACGTAGTAGATCACCCGGACCCCGTCGATATCGTCCATGTAGTCCCGCAGCAGGGTGTCGGGTACCCGGGTGCCCAGCTCTGGGTTGACGCTGATTGCGACGATCGCGCGGTCCAGGCGGTGCGTCTCGGCTGCCGTCAGCTTCGCCAGCTGGCTCAGCGCGGGCTCCACCAGGACGACCTGGGACCGGCGTGGCCCGTGTTCAGGCGACACGGGGTTGCTCGCCGGCGAGGCGCTCCAGGTGGGCGTCGCGGGCTTCCTCCCACAGCACACCGGACTCCGCGGCCGGGTAGCCGTTCTCCGCGATGTCCTCCAGCACCGAGGCGAGGACGTCGACGCGGGCCCGCTGGTCGGCCGCGTACGCGCGCACCGCCGCGGCGGCGTTCTCATCGAGGGGATGACGGTCGGGCACGGGGGCCGGCTGCTGACTCATCCGAGGCTCCTGGGCAGTTGCTGGCGTGTGTCCTCACGGTAGCGCCGGGGCGGGGCGCTCTGGGACGGTACGGACGAAACCCGGCGCAGTCGGCCGGGACCAGGGACCCAGGAGACCCAGGCAGCGACGGGCGCGGGGGGGCTAGCTTCACACGTCGATGGTCCTTCGCGCGTGATCAACGAACTGGGTGCGCTTCGACGAAGCGTGGTCCAAAAACCGTCTGGCGCCTTGGGGCTCTGTCACAGCGGAGGGGCCACCGGCGCCCTGCCCGATGGTGGCCGCGCTGATGGCGGCGACGCAGGCCGAGAGCGATTGAGACAGTTCTTCCGCCATGCGTGCCAGCTTCTCTGGGCCTTCGATCTCCACCGTCGCTTGAGCATCGGCGAGTGCGCCGTGCAGCAATCCGCGAGCGCCAGCCAGGCTCTCACGCAGGGCATCGAGATCCGGTGCCGGCGTGACCAGCTTGGCATTGATCTCCTTCAACGCCCTGTGCAGCTCGTCCGCCTTGGCTGTGAACGCCGAGTAAGCGTCGCGGCGGAGCTGTCGGCGCCAGTGCCGGTGCTCCGCCCTGACCTGCCGCTGAGCCGATAAGCCTGCAACAGCAGCCGCGAGGGTAGTACCCACCACTCCCACGGCTGCACCCATGACTGCTGCCACCCCTGAGTCCACAGGAGAATTCTGACGTCTGGAAGCCTCGCGCGAGAGGCAACTGGAGAGGCCACGCGCCCACGCATCGGCGCCGCTTCGTGGCCTCGTATCCCGGCGAACTCCGAGCCCGTGGTTGGATGCCGCACGCGGGGCGTCTGACCTGCGCGCTTAACCTTCGATGTCACAAACGCGCGCCCGTCAAGGTTGTTGGCACGCGCTCAACCTTCCCTGGCACAGGACACCACCCGCACAGAGTGTCCCGTCTTAAATGATCTGGTTCGGCGTCGGGCCGCTGACGTGCGGCGACCAGTTCAGTTGAGACGTGGAGATATCAGGAATCTCAGGTGATGTGGTCCCGGGCGGGTGAATGCCGGATGCTGTCTCAGCCGATCTGGTCCGGCTCCGCCGTTTCGAACTGAGAAGCCATCCGCATTCCGAGTGTGATCGTTGGGTTTGTGCTGGTGGGGCATGAACTCCGGCTGGTAGCGGGATAGTTCGAGCGTTCGTTGCTCGCGTCACGTTCGTGGAGGTGGCTGATGCCGTCGGTGATCGGTCTGCTGGAGGCCCGGGAGAAGAAGGTCCGCGAAGAGGTGGCCCGGCTGCGCGAGGAGGCCGAGCGGATCTCGGCCGCGCTCAGCGCGGCGGAAGCGCAGCTCGACCGTCTCGGCCAGGCCCGTGAGACCGTCACCGAGGTGCTGGCCGAGCCGGCCACCGAGCAGGCGGGGCGGGTCCGGGTGGCCGCGGTAACCGGGTCGACGGTGCCGCATCGCGTCGAGGGCGTCGACGCCGCGGTGCTTGCGCCGGAGTACCAGCGGATCCTGTCGGTTCTGGCCGTGCCGGAGGCCGCGGCGGGATGCGGGCGAAGCAGATCGCGGTTGCACTGGGCGAGCCGGCGGTTCCGGCCCGGGTGGAGGGGGTGCGCTCGCGGCTGAAGCGGCTGACAGCGCGGGGCTGGGCCACCGAGACGGAGCCGGGACTGTTCACCCTGGTCAAGGAGCCGGTGCCGGCGGCCGCGTGAGGAAGGCGTCCCGGCGGCGCCCGGCCAGACGGGCGCTCATCAGCATGGTCATGGACCACAGCACCATGGCCTCGTGCATCTCGGGCAGCGTCTCGACGTCGCGCACCAGACGACGCGAGCGGACCAGCCAGCTCAACGTGCGCTCAATCGCCCAAGCACACTGCGCTTATGGAT